>JALTKP010000273.1 GCA_027078075.1 Gammaproteobacteria bacterium
TAAAGCCATAGGCACCGGCTGAACGTACGGCGAGTAAATCACCTTGTTCTAGTGATAAAAGCCGTTGTTTGCCAAGAAAATCACCGGTTTCGCAAATCGGGCCGACGACATCATAAAGCTGTGCCATGGGCGCGGGCCGTGGGGTGACCGGATCAATGGCTTGCCATGCACCATATAAAGCAGGACGCATGAGATCATTCATTGCGGCATCAATAATCGCAAAATTATGATCTTCGCCATGCTTGAGGTATTCGACTTTGGTTAGAAGCACACCGGCATTACCAACGATGGAGCGACCAGGTTCTAACACCACAGACAGTTCTCTACCTGCCAATGCTTCTTTAATAATCACGGCATATTCAGCAGCCGAAGGTGGTGTTTCATTGGCATAGCGAATCCCGATGCCGCCACCAATATCAATGTGATGGAGGTTAATACCAATTTCTGCCAGTTTATCCACCAGCGCAAGGGTACGCTGCATTGCTTCAGCATAAGGTGACAATTCAGTTAGCTGCGAGCCAATATGGCAATCAATACCACGAATATCGAGGTGATCGAGTTCAGCCGCCAGTTTGTAAACATCTAGCGCCTGATCAATCGGAATGCCGAATTTGTTTTCTTTTAGGCCGGTTGATATATAAGGGTGTGTACCTGCATCGATATCAGGATTGACGCGTAGAGAAATAGGTGCGATTTTACTTTGAGCACCGGCCACCTCATTAATGCGCTGTAATTCAGCTTCTGATTCGACGTTAAAGCAGTGAATGCCAACTTCCAGTGCACGTTCAATTTCTATAACTTGTTTGCCGACACCGGAAAACACCACTTTATCTGCAGAGCCCCCAGCAGCAAGAACACGTTCTAGCTCACCAATAGAGACAATATCAAAGCCAGAACCAAGGCGTGCCAGTACGTTCAGTACGCCAATATTGGAATTGGCTTTGACGGCATAACAGATTAAATGCGGTAAATCGGCGAGTGCATTGGCATAAGCCTGCCAAGTGGACTCGATTGCATTACGCGAGTAGACATAACTGGGCGTGCCAAATTGGGCGGCTATCTTAGAGAGGGCGACACTTTCAGCAAATAGCGTCCCGTCTGCATAGTGAAATGCAGTATCAGTCATGATGATTCTCCATTAGGCTTGTTGCTGTGTGTGGCTCGATGCTTCATCTGGCAGGTAAAGTTTGCCCTTTTGACCGCAGCCAGAAAGCAAAAGTGGTAGTGCCACGAGCAAAATCAGCCCAATATAGCCGAATCGGCGTTTGGAAATGCTTGTTTGAGTGTGTGTTGTCATCAACAAAATCCTAGCAGAGCAGTCATTTTGATGCAGTATAAACGAAACTTGCCGCTATGCACGTGTCTGGCACGATCTTCGCTATATAATTAACTAAATATCGCTGAAATTGCACTAAATAACAAAGGAAGCCGTTTGCAGCTAAGAAATGACATTTTTCTTCGAGTCGCTTTGTCGATTTTGTTACCAATGACGGCGTTGGTGCTGGCGGCTACCTATTATACGGAGCAGCGATACGAGGAAGGTGTGCGTGTTGAGCTGGCGGGAAGCCTTGAGAGCTTAACAGGTGAAATTGATCGGCGTTTAGCATCTGATCGCGAGACCTTTGCCGCACTCGCAAAAGCGCCTGCGATTGAACAATACATACCTGTAATGCAAGCTGCCGCAGATGGTGATTTACACCCTGAGTTTTTTGCAAGAACCGATAAGATTAATTCTTTTCTTGAAGCCTTCCAGAAACTTGTGCCATCGATGAATACCTTACGTGTATTGGACTCACAGGCAAACACCTTAGTGAAAGTTCGGTTTGGACAAAGTGCGCCAGCTTCATTTGATGGTATTGAGAGTTTTCCTTTCGCAGAAGAAGAAATTGATGACGAACAATATCTCAATCGTTTATATGAATTACCCAATAATGAGATTGGTGTAACACTACTCAATCAAACTAAGTCGGAACAAGAAGAAAATACTAGCTTACCAATGCTCGATTATATTTTACCGATGTCGCGAGAAGGTATTTTTGTTGGTTATCTGGTTGTGAATATGTTGGGTGAACATATAAATCGTGTTCTTGAATATACCCATCGCCCCCGTGATGCAAAGATTTTGATTGCAGAAATAAACCCTGAAGAACCAGACCGTCACGAAGTGATACTTTATGATGATAGTCAGTCGTTAAGTTTTACTGATAACAAATCGCAAGAAAAGCGATTGAAAAATGTTTTGCCTGAGGATCTTTATAAGCAGATTATTGGTGAGTCTGAGGGGTACGTGACTAGCAAAGATAATTCAGAATCCATTTATTTTGTTGAGTACATGCCTTACCCAGATTTGTTAGCACACTGGATTGTTATGTTGCGTGTCGATCAAAATGCGATTGATGCACCATTTAGAAAAATTCGTATCATCAGTTTAATTGTTATCGGTGTTGTTTTGATTATCAGTTTATGGCTGGCGAGCATGACGGCAAATCAAATAGCCAGACCAGTTACTCGCTTGGCTAAAACAATTAAAGATTATGCAAATGGCGGTAGTAGGGTTCGTGCTGAAGCTAAAGAAACTAGTCAGGAAATTTCCGAACTTGCTGATTCATTTAATTATATGGCAGACACCTTAGATAAGGCATCTGAAGAGCGTTATCGCACGCAGCATATTATGTTGCAGCAAGATAAGTTGGCAAGTATTGGTCAAATGGCCGCGGGTATTGGGCACGAACTTAATAATCCATTAAATAATATTTTAACACTGAGCAAATTATTAGAGCGTAACGCAAGGTGTGCAGATGAAAACAGTAAACAAGATATTATTTCTCTGCGTGAAGAGACATTACGTGCATCGGGAATTGTTCAAGGTATTTTAAATTTTGCACGCCAGGTCCCGCCGAATTTTTCTCAGTTTAAA
>JALTKP010000274.1 GCA_027078075.1 Gammaproteobacteria bacterium
ATGTTTTTATCTGTCTGCCTGATATTACTTTCAGGCTATCCGGTTGCCTTTAGCCTTGCTGGCACCGCTTTACTATTTGCCTTCATCGGTTCATCAACCGGTAATTTTGACAGTGCTTTTCTTGAAGCTCTGCCTAACCGTTTATACGGCATCATGGAAAATGAAACACTGATTGCCGTGCCGCTGTTTGTTTTCATGGGAATTATGCTTGAGCGATCCAAAGTTGCTGAAGGTTTACTTGAAACCATGGCTTCACTGTTTGGTTCCATGCGAGGTGGTTTAGGGATATCGGTAACCTTAGTGGGAATGTTGCTTGCCGCCAGTACCGGCATCATTGGTGCAACCGTCGTTACAATGGGTTTACTTGCGTTACCAACAATGTTGCGACGTGGTTATGATCCGGCACTGTCTGCCGGCACTATTTGCGCATCTGGAACACTCGGGCAAATTATTCCGCCTTCGATTGTATTAGTGTTACTTGGCGATGTGCTTTCATCTGCCTACCAACAAGCCCAACTTGATATGGGTATTTTTTCACCAGAAACAGTTTCCGTTGGTGATCTTTTTGCTGGCGCTTTATTTCCCGGCTTAATGCTTGTGGGTCTTTATCTTATTTATATTCTTGGAATGGCATGGCTCAAACCCGCTAGTATGCCAAGCTTGCCTGATTCTGAATTACACCAAGCAAGTAGGGGACTTGCACTTCGTGTGTTCAAAGTTTTATTACCGCCACTATTACTCATTGTTTCGGTACTTGGATCAATAATGGCAGGACTCGCAACGCCAACCGAAGCGGCTGCAGTAGGGGCAATGGGAGCAATTCTATTAGCTATTTTCAGTGGCGAATTTACTTATCCTCGTTTACTAGAAGTCATGCGCAACACAACCCGCGTTACCAGTATGGTATTTTTGATTTTTATTGGCGCTTCTATTTTTTCCCTTGTTTTCAGGGGATTCGGTGGTGATGATATTGTAGCTAACTTGCTAAACAGTTTACCGGGCGGTGTTTTCACTGCCATGTTTGCCGTTATGTTATTAATGTTTTTGCTTGGCTTTATTCTCGATTTTATTGAAATAACCTTTGTTGTGGTGCCCATCGTAGGACCAATACTTTTAGCAATGGGACTCGATCCAGTTTGGCTTGGTGTGATGATTGCCATTAATTTACAAACATCATTCCTTACTCCACCCTTTGGTTTTGCTTTATTTTACTTGCGAGGTGTTGCGCCGAAAGAAGTGACAACCATGCACATCTATAAAGGTGTGATACCATTTATTATTATTCAACTTATCGGCTTGGGCTTAATCGCCTATTGGCCAGGTATTGCTACCTGGCTTCCGACTCAAATTTATGGCTAGATTTTAATCTCTTGCGTTCAAGTAGGCACGCTCTGAAACATCATGCCAATTAGTGGCTTGGTCACGGAAATTCTTAAATGATTCATAAACCTTTTTAGAAATTTTATCTTTTGCACCTACTTCAGCAACTACTTCATCAGAAAGTGTTTTTAGTTTTTTCAATACATCATCAGGGTAACGACGTAGATCTACCTTATGTTTATTAACCAAGGTATCGAGTGCCTGATTATTTTGTGCTGTGTATTCAGACAACATATCCTGATTTGCAACACGTGCTGCATTGATTACGATCGACTGCAAATCAGCAGGCAATGATTCCAGTACTTTTTTATTTACAAAGCATTCTAGTGTCGTGCCTGGCTCATGCCAACCAGGATAATAGTAATGTTTCGCAGCTTTATATAAGCCAAATGCAAGATCATTATAAGGGCCAACAAATTCACTCGCATCAATCGCACCTGACTGAAGTGATGTAAATATTTCCCCTCCTGGCAAACTAACTGGTGTACCACCGGCACGGCGCAGTACTTCGCCACCCAACCCCGGAATACGCATTTTTAAACCTTTTAGATCAGCAACAGAATTAATTTCTTTATTAAACCAACCACCCATTTGGACGCCTGTATTACCGGCTGCCATCGGAAATAAACCAAACGGTTCATAGACTTCTTGCCATAACTCCATGCCACCGCCGTGGTACAGCCAGGCATTCATTTCCTGTGCAGTTAAACCAAAAGGAACTGCAGCAAAAAATTGCGCTGCTTCACTTTTACCTTTCCAATAATACGCTGCGCCGTGACCTAGCTCAGCGACACCACGTGAAACGGCATCAAATATTTCAAATGCAGGAACAAGCTCTTTAGCACCGTATACCTTTACCCGTATACGACCACCACTCATTTCATTAATAAGATTAGCAAGGTAGTTTGCGCCCGTTCCAAGACCAGGAAAGTTCTTTGGCCAAGTTGTTACCATTTTCCATTTATATTCTGGTTTCACCTTAGCGTACGCTAAACCAGGAGCAACAAGAGTAGAGCCAGCTACAAGCCCGCCTCCACCTAACTTTTTAATAAATTCACGCCGCTTCATCTTGTAACTCCATCATTAAATTGATTTTTTTAATGCCCCCAGTCTAGCCGATGCTTACCTGCCGAGTAAACCGTTACATGAAAACATCGGGGTTTCCTGATAGTATCTAAGGCATAATAACTATTATAAGACTCGAGACTTTGTCATCAGAAACCGCCTTTATTCAGTCTACCCGTTTTCGCTTTGCTGCGATTGTAGGGAGTAGTTTTATTCTTATGCCGCTACTAGGGCATATGGCAGCTGTCTCATTTCAATTAGTAACTTGGCATGACTTAGCAATGGCATTAGAACAACCGTTCTTACCCATTTATGTTGCTTTTATGTTTCTCTGGAGTACCGCTTATGCTTGGCGTTTATTAGCGCCGATCAAAGAGTGGAAAATCAATAATCCTAATTCGCATTATGCCTCACCCGATATTCACCAGCGTTTAAAACGCTTTAGCAGTGATTATTGGGGGTTTTACCTCTGTTATATCTTAATTGTGCCACAAATTTATTTTTGGACAACAGCTTCCACAACTAACCTTGACCTGAATCTATTTAGCAAAATTATTTTATTGCAGTTAGTCGTGGCAATTTTAGTAGGCTTGCCTATCTATATGCTTTCTATGGCGACACTCGGGCGACTAGTTAAGTTCATTGGTATTAGCGCACCATTGTTCAGCATTAAAACAAATTTAATGCTAGTCGGTGGTTTCATGCCGCTACTCACCAATTCTATTCTTATGCTCTACTTCTGGAATGAACAAGGCTACGAAGCAATGAGCTCATTGCCAGTATTTGGCTCACTTGCGGCCATTAGTATTGCTATTACTATTATTAGTATTTCAACTACCGCTAAGGCATTACGTCCGGTACAAAAAGTTCTCTATGGTCGAGGTGCTAGTAGTCATGGAGAATTGGCAAAACTACGCCCACAATCTACTGATGAAATTGGTTATTTAACTCAAACACTTTCCACTTTGTTTCAGCATCTTGGTGATCAACGTTCTCATATGAGAGCAATTTTCGACACAACATCTGAAGGCATTATTGTCACCAATCAACAAACGCTTATTATTTCTTTCAATCCTGCCGCGGAACGCCTGTTTGAACTTCGTGCCGCTGAGATTATTGGGCAACCCATTTCACGTTTATGTCCTGATGTTAATATCATCACTTTATCTCAACAAGATCACCCTGAACGTGAAATTGAGATTACACGCCCGGATGGTAGCCAATTAAGTGTTGAGCTTCGCGTAAGTGAAATGCTACAAAGTGAACTACAGATGTTTGCTTGTATTATTGTTGATATTTCTGAACGCAAAACAGCCGAGAAAAAATTACGTGAAGCAGAATCTCGTTACCGAGATTTAGTTGAAACCGCCCATGATTTAGTCTGGAGTATCGATTCTAAAGGCCACTGGATTTACCTTAATCAGGCGTGCAAACATATTTACGGCTATGAGCCTGAAGAAATGCTACATCGACATATTTCAGAATTTGTTAGCCCTGAATATAAAACTCGCGATCAGGATGCCTTTGAAAATCTACTCGTCAATGCAGAAATGTTGCAATACGAAACTGTACACATAGATCGTAATGGTACGCCAAAACAGCTTAGTTTTAATGCAACGGCATTAATTAAAGATGGAAAAATAATGCGTATCCGAGGCACAGCCCGCGACATTACTGAACAAAAAATCTATGAGAAACAGCTTAGCTACCAAGCTGAACATGATTCTCTAACTGGTTTATATAATCGACATTATTTCCAACAAGAACTCGAACGTTTAATTGCCCGTACGGCTCGTAGCGGTGCTAACTCCGCTTTATTTTATATCGATCTTGACCAATTCAAGTATGTTAATGACACACTTGGTCATGCTTTAGGCGATGAATTATTACTTGAAACAACAAATATTCTAAAATCACATTCGCGAGATGGTGATTTATTAGCACGCTTCGGCGGCGATGAATTTACATTACTACTTTATAATATTGATATTGAAGATGCTCAGCCCATTGCCGAAAAATTGCGCTTATTATTTGAAAACTACCGCTATAATCGTGCCTCTAACAGCTTCAATATCACTTGCAGTATTGGTATCACTGCTATCGATAATCACTCTACATCAGCAGATGAAATTCTGTCACAAGCTGATCTGGCTTGTAACCTTGCCAAAAGTCATGGACGAAATCGCATTTACGTATACGATCCTGAAGACCGCGATAAACTTGGTATGGCAGAAGACATGGGCTGGGCAGCACGAGTTCGTGAAGTGCTTGATAACGATCGTTTCCAAATTGTTTATCAACCCATCGTTGGCATTAACGATGGCAAAATCCACTCATATGAAGTTTTGATTCGTATGCCATACGAAGATGGCCAAACGATTTTACCTGGCGGCTTTATGCCTGCAGCTGAACGCTTTGGTTTAATTCACAGTATAGATCGCTGGATGGTTGCTAAAACAATTCGTACTCTTGCTGGTTTGCGGGATGAAGGGCACACTCTTCATTTTGGTATTAACCTTTCTGGTCGCGCATTTGAAGATGCCACCTTACTGCCATTAATTAAAGCCGTACTCGATGAAACAGGGCTTGATCCTTCATGGCTTACATTTGAAATAACCGAAACTGCTGCAATTGCTAATCTTAATGCCGCGATTCGATTCATTGAAGCATTACGTAACATTGGTTGTCGTTTTGCATTAGATGACTTTGGATCGGGCTTCTGTTCCTTTACCTACTTAAAACATTTGCCAGTTGATACACTTAAAATTGATGGTTCTTTTGTGCAGAGCTTACCCAACGCACCTGTTGATCAAGCAATGGTAAAATCCATGAATCAAGTCGCCCATGCTTTAGGCAAAAAAACTATTGCGGAATCTGTAGAGAATATTGAAACACTTGAGTTATTAAAAGAACTCGGTGTTGACTATGCACAAGGTCATTATTTAGGGAAACCTAGTTCAAAAATTACTTTATAAAATTTGTAATTTCGCATAAGCAATCACTAACCACTTACTGCCGATATCATCGAAATTAACCTGTACACGCGCATGTGCACCATCACCTTCACTACTAGTAACCGTTCCTTCACCAAACTTTACATGTGCGACCCTTGAGCCTAACTGGAAGCCATTACTCGAGGCAGTTTCTATTTGCATAGTGGAAGCCACTGCTGCCTGCCTTTTAATGCGTACTTCCTGAACATATTCTTTTGGCAGTTCACTAATAAAACGAGAAGGTTGGGTGTACTGTTCATTACCATGCAGGCGACGCACATTGGCATAACTGATCGTCAACTGTTGCTTGGCTCGCGTAATACCAACATAACAAAGCCGACGTTCTTCATCGAGTCGTCCCGGTTCATCCATCGACATACGGTGTGGAAATAAGCCTTCTTCCAAACCTGTTAAATAGACGTGTTCAAATTCAAGTCCCTTCGCTGTATGCAACGTCATTAGCTGAACAGGATCTTCATATTCCGATGCCTGTCCTTCACCTGCCTCTAAAGCAGCATGAGCTAAAAATGAATCAAGTTCTGATAGTTCGTCCTCTTCATGTTCAAACTGCCTTGCCGCAGTGACTAATTCCGCCAAGTTTTCTACGCGCATACGCGCTTTTTCACTTTTATCTTTTTCGTAACTAGCAATTAAGGTACTAGTTTTTAGCATCGCCTCAGTAATATCATGCAATGGCATATCTTTTGTTTCTACTGCCATTTCCTCAATCAAATACATGAATGCCTGAATCGCATTACCTGCACGGGCGGTAAACTGTTTATCATCAAGTAATTGTTGCGCTGCCTGCCAAAGCGTAATGTTATAGGCGCGCGCTTGTTCACGAATCATCTGTACGGTTTTTTCACCGACACCTCGTGTTGGGGTATTCACAACTCGTTCAAATGACGCATCGTCATTACGGTTACTGATTAATCGTAAGTAGGCGAGGGCATGTTTAACTTCCTGACGCTCGAAGAAGCGCATACCACCATAAACCTTATAAGGTATAGCACTGCGTAATAAGCCTTCTTCAATCACACGTGATTGCGCATTGGAGCGATACAACACCGCAATCTCATTTCGCGGGATACCTTTATCAATACAGTTCTTAATACTGTTTACGATGTAACGTGCTTCTTCTAAATCATTAAAAGCTTCATAAAGTAGAATTAACTCACCATCACTGCCGTCAGTCCAAAGGTTTTTACCAAGACGATCACTGTTATTTTCAATCAAAGCATTTGCTGCTGACAGAATCGTGCCGGTTGAACGGTAATTTTGTTCCAAACGCACCGTGCGTGTATTGGGGAAATCTTTGGTAAAACGCTGAATATTTTCTATCTTCGCACCACGCCAACCGTAAATCGATTGATCATCATCACCCACAGCAAACAGGGGATTATTATCGCCGGCTAACAAACGTAACCATGCATACTGAATCGTATTGGTATCTTGGAATTCGTCTACCAATATATGCTGAAAACGGCGCTGATAGTGGTCTAGTAAGTTCTTGTTATGCAATAGAATTTCATGTGCACGTAATAGTAATTCAGCAAAATCGACTAATCCGCTGCGCTTACAAACTTCTTCATAAGCAGCATAAATACGCACCATTTGTTCTTCAAATGGGGCATTGTGATGATCCACATGATCTGGACGACGACCTTCATCTTTCTGGCCATTGATAAACCACTGAATCTGCTTCGGTGGCCAACGCGCCTCATCTAATTCCATCTGCTTTAGCAAACGTTTAATGATGCGATGCTGATCATCTGAATCAAGAATTTGAAATGTCTGTGGTAGTCCTGCTTCTTGCCAATGCGAACGCAATAAACGATGCGCAATACCATGAAAGGTACCAACCCACATTTGCCGAACTGGCATGTCGAGCATCGTTTCAATACGATCACGCATTGATCGTGCGGCTTTATTGGTAAAAGTCACCGCAAGAATCCCCTGCGGCGACACTTCACCGGTTCGTACTAAATAGGCAATACGATGTGCCAAAACACGTGTCTTGCCACTGCCTGCTCCAGCAATAACCAATTGGTGTACAGGTGGGGCAGCCACAGCTTCACGCTGTGGCTCATTCAAATTATTAAGTAAATCGCTTATATCCATTCAAGCATTCTACCTTATTCACGCCGCCACATCAGGCTGGTTTCAAACGTCGGCGCTGTTCCCATTGATGCATACTCAAACCCAGAATAATCAAACTGGTGCCAAACCATACAATTGCAGTTACAGCTTCTCCATTCAGTGCTTGCCCAAGCAATAATGCCGTAACCGGTGTAATTAATGTAATCAATCCTACATTAGTCGCACTGACATGGCGCAGGGTATAAAAATAGAAAATATACCCTAATACCGATCCAAAAATACCCAAGTAAATAATTGATCCTATCGCATGTACAGGCATGCTATCTGGGATTGTGCCATCAACAAAATACCAAACAATCAAATACAAAGGCATTGAGAATAATAAACTACCTGTTGTCATGGATAAGGCAGACATCTGCTCACCAAGTTGTTTCACCCAAACCGTACTAACCGAGTGCATTAACATGCCCATGAAAACAGCCAGCATACCGTACAAGCCTTTTTCTGTTAAATGCCCCGCATCACCACCAAGTAATACAATACAAAACAAGCCGGTTAACGCGACAATAATTCCTAACAATTTTAAAAGCCCTGGTCGTGATTCCGTTCCCATTGAGACAGAAATAATCGTGATGGCTAAGGGTGTTAAACCAAATAATAATGCCACCAATCCTGACTCGATAAACTGCGCACCCCAGTACACACTGAGCATGCCGGCAAACACTGCTAATGATCCTGCAAGATAAGCGTATACAGCTTTACGATGCCACGGCAACGCAACGCGAAATAGCTTTACTAATACCAAACAGATAATTGTTCCAATGATCATTCGACTAGTGACACCCGCAATAAAACTGGGGCCTTCACTGCTCCACTTTATCGCCAGTGGCGTAGTTGACCAAATAACAATGACTGCAAGATACGCTGCAGGGACTGACATGTTTTTACTCCTTTTATTTTACAATAACCCTAAAAACAAAAAGGCCACGGAACTCTTTAGTTTCCGTGGCCTTTTCAGGATTTTGTTTTGTATTACTTTAACGTTTCAAACTTTAACTCTACAAAACACACGGAAGTACCTGCATCCAGCATGGTGCTCGATGCAGCTTAATCACAACAATGTGTTTGGCTAAATTCAACATGCGCGCATTCTGCGCCTTTGCTTTGATAACTGTCAAGATCTTATTTTAAAATTTCATATGCCTGTCGAACTCGTATAAACATTGCCTGCTCACCACCTTTATCTGGGTGGTGCTGTGCCGCAAGTCGACGATAACTCTCTTTAATTTTGTGTATATCTGCGTCTAGCTCAATTTCAAGGACCTCATAAGCTGCCTGTCGTTTATCTTGTGATGTAAAACGCTGCCAAAAGTTTCCTAATAAATCGATAACATCAGCTTCACTGGTATTATTAAAATTATTCCAGTCTCGATAATATTCACTCAGTTTCTCGGTTGCAGAAACCGCTATTCCAGTGCTTTCTGATACTTGCTGAGAAGTGACTATTTGTATTTTTAGGGGTGACACCTCAAGAAATATATCCTCATCTTGCCAAAGCTGATGCTGTAATTCATACAAGGCATTCATGGTAATAAAGTGCTTCTGAAATAGCGCCAGTTGGTCTTCTTCGGCTAATGCGCTATAAACATCATGCTCGGCAAAAGCCTGCATAATCTCGTATTCACTAATACCATCGCTCTGATCACGCAATAAATGTAATATCTCTGGAATAAGTGGGTTATTCATCAACTTAGAATAATATAAAACTTCAGTGATAGCTGCCTCTAAGTGTGGCTTTGCACAGTTAATCTAGGCATATTTAGGCTACAATCTGACTAATTTCGATTTCCCGAGCAAAATATGCACCTTCCGTTTCGTTATCAGTTTATTCTTGCACCAAGCATTACTGTCATCTTGCTTGCTATTCTAGTCGCCTATACCTCTTATGAACTTTCACGGATCTACGATGAAAATGAGGTAACAGTTTATTGGGAAATTCAGCATGACGATATTCAAACTGCAGTTGCAACGATTGGTAGCCTAAATAAAACTATTGCTAACTTATCGAAGCAAATCTCGAATCAAGATGATGATGTTTTTTTTGCCTATTTAGAACAATCACAAATATTGTCTGACCGACTTCAAGATGAAAATCTACTTGAACTCTTTCCTCAGGCACTTAGAAATCGAATTACTATCGCTCAAGACCTACTACACGAGCCGGAACGTGTCGATCCAACTATTTTATTAAATTCAATTAATTCGCTCTTACCTGACATTGAATATCAAGCTAAAATTATTGCTGCCTCAAGACGCTCTTCTTATATTGATAATCACCAAAAGCTCATTAGCATTATTTCTCGCCTCACCACAGTACAAATTGCAACATTAATTATTTGTATAATTGTTGCGGCAGGCTTAGCACTATGGGGCTTGTTTGTTATACGCAAACGGTTTAATAAACTTCAAACCCGTGCTCAACTTGTTTGTAATAATAAGAACCTTAACAACAAGAACCAACAGGGTGATGAACTAGATAACCTTGAAAATTGTTTAGTAAATATGACTGATAAACTTCTTCATATTGTCAGTATTGAAAATGTACTCCATGGTGTTGAAAATGAACGTCGTCGCATTGCCATGGATATGCATGATGGTGTGCTCGCCGATCTTACTGCCATCAATCGCCAACTCGACTCAAATTCTTCTTTAAGAACGGATATTAATTCAATCATTACTGATCTTCGTAGAACTATCGATGACTTGCATCCACAAGTACTCGAAATACTTGGTTTAAAGGCTGCACTACAGTCGTGGCTAGATCGTCAGCAACTACCTACTTATCATTTTGATTTTTCTGATGAGCTAGAAAAATTACTTAGCCTGCAACAAAAGATTAACCTGTTTCGTATTATCACAGAAGCTGTCACCAATATTATAAAACATGCCCATGCCGAACGTTTTGAGCTTATTCTACGCGAACATGACAATACACTGATACTCTGTATCGAAGATAACGGTATTGGTATGCCAGAAAAAATTAACCCTGATAGTCATGGCTACGCCAATATTAATGAGAGGGCGCAACTGCTCAATGCCACTGCAGAATGGCGTGCAGCACGCTTTGCTACCGGTACATGCTTTGAACTTACTCTGGTACTAACCTCATGACACAACTTATTATCGCTGATGATAATCCGCGTGATCGAAGTTTTCTTGCTGAGGTCTTGGCTGATTACTCACCAATTCTTACCGCCAATGCTGAAGAAGCGATCAGTTCTTGTAATCAACATTCAGAACCTTGGCTAGTTACCGACATACAAATGCCTGGTGGTAACGGTTTAGAGCTAGCAAGACAATTATGGATCATAAATCCTTCATCTCGAATTTTATTCTGGTCTCAACACAGTGATGAGCTCTACGTTCGTGAATTAAGTAAGCTGATACCAGCTGAAACGGTTTATGGTTATGTTCTTAAAAACAATACTGCCGAAACGATCCTACGTGCAGCTCAAGCAGTATTTGATGATTGCCAATGTTGGATTGACCCTTCTATACG
>JALTKP010000275.1 GCA_027078075.1 Gammaproteobacteria bacterium
ACTAACCCAGCTTTCTTTAATTGATCAAAGAGTGAGTTTGCCATTAGTGCTCGTCCACGTCATCCGCGTCAACTTGACCCGACATACGGCGACGAATATGTGACCAAGACATTCCAACACTTAAAATAATGGTCATAATGATCAGGCCCGCATAACTGTAAAACCGCAAGCTATCTTCCGAGGTTAGGCCCGTATCGATAAGAAACCAAAGTATTGCTGCACACAAAGCTGAAACTAAAATTAAACCGATAGGCCCTAGTGAACGTAATGTTGCTCTTACAAAAATGACCCAACCGATAATGAGAACAATCCCTGCAATAACTTTAATTGGCGAAAGTGGTAAGAAGTTCAGTACCGCCCAATGATAATATGAATAACCCTCGGGGTTATAGCTGGCAAATACGACCAATGCAGCGAAAAGAAAACGGATACCAATACCAGCCCAAGACAATTGTTTCATAATTAAATAGCCCTAATTTATTGTTAGCTTAGGTTATATAAAAGTCATATAAACAGCAATAGACTAATTCTGTAAACAAACAGGCTCTTGCTTAATATATAGGTTATCTAAAAAGTCACGACTTATCTGTACAGCACAATCATTAGTTCCTAAAACATCATGTGCAGTTCCCTTAAATGTATAGTATGAACTGTTAGAAAGATTTTTATGTACCTCTTTCCCCCACTGCCATGGGGTCACAGGATCGAGCTCACCTGATAATATTAATGTTGGTATCTTTGATTTCACTGGTTTTGTAGATATTCTCTTTGTCGACCCTGTTTGCCATGCTCGACACGGTGCGTATTGCCAATCATGTTTAAAAAATTCGCGATACCTAGGGTATTTTTTAATTTCTTTGTTATAAGCTTCCTCTGAAATCAATGCTTTATCATTACACTCAACGGAAAAGTAAGTAGCGTCATTGAAGGATTGATCCAGAATGAAATCCGCATATGCCTCAACAATGACTTTCATTGGATATGCGCTTCGATATGCTGCGCCATCAATTGCCTCTGGCATACTCTTTATCAAATTTGGGTTATACATCGCCATGTATAATGCAGTTGCGAACCGGTAATCATTAATATAAACATCTAATGCACCATCATCGTAATAATTTGCTAAATGAACTTTAACCGGCTTATCTTTCAAATTCTTCATTGCACGCTTAAACAAAGCCGGAAGATCTGGGTAATCATCGTTGCACTCTTTATTTCCTTTACAATATTTGTAAATTGACGCCATAACGCCATCAAACAATTTTGGCCATGTTTGCAATGAGTGCTTATCAGATGGGTATACTGAGTCAAGAATCACGCTACGAATATTATCTGGATTTTTACGCAATACTTCTAAAGCAACACGTGTACCGTAAGATGTCCCATATAAGTTCCATTGAGCATAATCCATCACTTCGACAATATCTTGAACATCTTGCGTACTATGAAAAGTCGAGTAATTCTTAAAATCATGGCCTTGTTTCACTAAATCACGATAGCAGTTGGCTGTTTTATTGTATGTTGTTCTTATTTCTTGCTTGGCTGAAATACTTTTTGTTAGCGAGGCATAATAGTAATCAAATAAAGACTTACACTCTGGCTTAGGCTGACTAAGCCCTGTGCCACGATGATCAAAAACAATAAAATCACGTTTCCAACCCAATACTTCTACATAATATGACCAGTTCTCTTCATCTAACCAACTAGAACTGCCAGGACCACCATTTATAAACATAACCGGATCAGGCTTATGTCCAAAGCTATAGTCTTTATAAACCACAACAGGAAGTGATACGGAGTGATCTTTATTCTGCAAACTAGGATAAACACGCGCGCAATGAATAATTTTATCTATCGGTACTTCAAACCAACATGGCGACCACTCCAACTTTACGCCATTATCTAACACCACATTGTCTGGTGGCTGCATTAAATACCATCGAGTAGCCACTAATGATAATGGTAAAATTATTCCTATAAATACACTTATTATTATTAATTTTTTAATATCTAACACGTATCAATAATCCTTTATTTAGCACTAGTGCATATCCTCTATGCCAGCAGCCTGAAAATATTTAACCCCATTGAGACTACCCCAGCGTTTATAAGCTCACAAGATGATTTTAAACCTAAGGAGTTTCCAATGAAAATGAATACAACACTCAAGCCACTAACGCTTGCCGTTGCCAGCGCCATACTTTTAATAGGCTGTGTGACCGCTGATAGTGAACAGACATCAAATGCACCTAAATCCACTCCAAATAAGACTCTAAGCCATAAAAATGAAGTAAAACAGACGCATAAACAAGAATCTATGCTCCCCGCGAGCCCTACGCAAGTCATAACATCATTACAGAAACGAAAAATGCCACAACTCGGCTTAGCTTCCCCTATTTATGTTCAGCGAAGCGCTGATCTGTCTCGCATTCGTATTGCCCAAGAAGCACTCGACCGAGAGAATTATAATAACTTTGATGACAATCCGGTCAAACGTGTTGCTGACCAACCTGTCTCTACCTTTAGCATTGATGTCGATACCGGTGCTTATTCAAACGTACGTCGACTTCTTAATCAGGGCAGTTTGCCGCGCAAAGATGCCGTTCGTATCGAAGAACTGGTGAATTATTTTAGCTACGATTACCCGCAACCTAAAGGCACGCAGCCATTCAGTGTTACAACTGAATTAGCAACCACACCCTGGAATAAAGACACTCTATTATTACACGTTGGCATTCAAGGAAAAGATATTGCCAAACAAATTCTCCCTGCTTCCAATTTAGTCTTTCTTGTAGATGTCTCAGGTTCAATGCGCTCACCTAATAAATTAGGTCTATTAAAAAACTCGCTTACACTACTCAGCAAACAAC
>JALTKP010000276.1 GCA_027078075.1 Gammaproteobacteria bacterium
CCGTTAATCAGAATGAGTCAGTCAGTGGGATACTAAGTGCAATAGATCCAGACAATGACACTTTGACATACAGTATTGTGAGTAATGGAAGCCAGGGCAATGTTGTGATTACAGATGTGTTAACGGGTGCATTTATCTATACACCAAATATTGGTGTAACAGGTGATGATAATTTCACCTTTAGGGTTACAGATGGCAAGGATTTTTCCAATGTCGCAACAGTGAGTGTAACAATAGGTCTAGTTAGTGTTGATACTGATGGTGATGGTTTGCTGGATAGTGTTGAAACCAATACAGGTATTTTTGTGAGTGAGTTTGATACTGGATCTGACCCCAATGTGGCAGATAGCGATGGTGATAATTACTCTGATGGTGAGGAAGTTTTGTTTTTACTCACAGACCCCAATGATATAAATAGCATACCAATTACTACCAGTATTAAAAGAGTAAATCTTTCAGATGGTTCAAATCTGTTATATAGCGCAAGTGCTGCTGTTAATGCTGATGGTAGTGTTGTGGTTTATAGTTCTAATTTTGTTTCAACAACACCTGTTGATCAAAATGGTAGTGGCTTGACCCTGTATATGAAAAAGGGCGATGAGATTAAGATTATTAACCTGGATGAGTCAGGCAATCAGCCTAATGGTTCTTACGACTTTTTTGATCCTGTTACCATCAGTGATAATGGTAATCGTGTGGCTTTTAGTTCAGGTGAAAGACTTTTATCGGCAGATAGCAATAGCTTGAATGATGTGTATATGCGTGATGTCACCACCAATACCACTGTGCTGGTATCTTCGGATAAACAGGGTAATGCAGTAGGAGGGGGGAGCGGGTATATCAGTGGTGATGGCCGTTACATTGCTTTTTCATCATCATCAGATACTTTGGTTACAGGTGACACAAATGGTACATCAGATGTATTTGTAAAAAATAATGAAACAGGCGAAATTGTGCGTGTTAGTGTAGATAGTAATGGTGGTGAGGCAAATGACTATAGTGGGTCGCCGGTACTAAGCCGGGATGGTCGATTTGTTGCTTTTGCCTCGTCTGCTAATAATCTAGTGGCTAATGATCGGGTTGATGCTGTAACAGATATTTTTCGCCATGATCGAGATGCGGATGGAAATGGAGTTTTTGATGAGCCAGGTGGTATTGAAACAATCAAGGTCAGCGTCAATACAGCAGGCGAGACTGGCAATAGTTTTAGTGAATACCCATCGATTAGTGCCGATGGAAATAGAATTGCCTTTACTTCATTGTCATATAATCTTGCTGATGGTGTTCCACGTGATTTAGGTGGTGAAGGTGGTGGCATAGCTAATATTTTTTTAAGAGATATTGCGGCCAATACCACGGAACTTGTGAGTGCAGATTTGGATGGTGTTATGGCAAATAAAGGGGCAAATTCAAATTCATCGGCACTGAGCGCAGATGGTCGATATGTAGTTTTTTCAAGTAACTCAACAAATCTTGTGGTTGGTAATTTGAGCCGGAGTGTGGATGTATATGTCAAGGATATGAAAACAGGAAGTGTTGCTATTATGAGTGTGCCTGATGAGGGTGGGAGTAGTAGAGGTCCTGATCTGTACAGAATATCGGCTGGTAATTCATCCATTTCTGCAGATGGGCGTTATGTTGTATTTCAGACAAGAGCTGCAAACCTTGTGGAGAATGATGTAAACCAGTCTGTCGATATCTTTATGTCATTTAATCATATTGATCGCGATGGTGATCGTTTGAGTGACTACAAGGAATTTCTGGTAGGCAGTGATCCTGTCATCAAGGATACTGATGGGGATATGGCCTATGATGGTGCAGAGGTAGCCTGGGGATTTGATCCGCTTGTTGCCGATGTACCCATGAATTTGAGCGTACCCTTTAGTACGGATTTTGAATCAGATGATGGAGGTTTTACTGCCACTGGCTTATGGCAATATGGTACACCGACATCAGGGCCAGGGGCTGCAAGTTCCGGTATGAATGCATGGGCAACTAATTTAAACGGAGCTTATGCAGGTAATCAAACGGATTTTCTGTACTTTCCTGTATTTGTCAATTCAGGTGCTACGGCTCCAATACTGGCATTCAGTTATTATATGGATGGCATTTCTTTTGAAGATTATGCCTATATGGAAGTGTCTTTGAATAATGGTAAGGATTTTAGTTACTGGGAACCCTTTGATGTGGTGGCAGGACGATACAGATATCCTGATTGCTGTGATATTGGAGATGATGTCAATGTCTGGGATACACAGAAACCGGATTATGCCCGTGCTGTATTTCATCTATATGATGAAAAGTACTTTGAAGGTCAAATAGTACAGTTCAGACTAAGGATGGAAGCAAATAGTTTTAATTCCACGGGTAATGCGGGTATGTATATAGATGATGTTTATATTGGTGCAGCAGAATAGTATTATGAATTTGTAATAAGGGATTGGCAAATACCACTGATTTTCCGCTTGTTGAAACGAATTTTATATATCAGTTCTCCTGTGGGCTCGTTATACCACTTAACTTTTAGTGACTTGCATTGCTGACAGTTCTTTTTGGGATAGTCGATAATGTTGGCTCCTGCAAACTGTCTTCTTATAAAAATGATTTCTGCATGATGAAACAGTTCTCCATTCTGTTTGCATAGGGCAGTCTGGTTTTTGATATTAAAAATATCAATACCTTTTTCACCGAGTAGCTTGTTGTGTTTTTTTGGAAAACTGTTTGTGCTGATAATATCGGGCTGTATTTTCAGGCTATGATATGAACTTTTTTGTTTTCCACTTTTTACAAGAATATTGATGTTCAGATTTTTTCCAATATCGACGATACGGGTATAGAGCT
>JALTKP010000277.1 GCA_027078075.1 Gammaproteobacteria bacterium
AAATTCACGTCTGCCCTTTCTATTCCAGTACACCTGCATTCACATGACACCGCGGGTATGTCGGCGATGAATCACTTAGCCGCAATTCAAAATGGTTGTCGATATATTGATACTGCTATTTCTACTTTTTCTTGTGGCTCAAGTCACGCGCCAACAGAAACGATGGTTGCCGCATTACATAATACTGATAACAGTACCGAACTTGATTTAGCTGCCTTGCAGGAAATTGGTTTTTACTTCAAAGAAATTCGTAAAAAATATCATCAGTTTGAATCAGATATGACCGGACTTGATACACGCGTACAAGTTAATCAGGTACCTGGTGGCATGATCTCTAATTTGTCTTCACAGTTGCAGGAACAAGGCAATCTCGATCGCATGAATGATGTGCTAGATGAAATACCTAAGGTACGAAAAGATTTAGGCTACCCTCCGCTTGTCACACCTACATCACAGATTGTAGGGACACAAGCAGTGCTGAATGTCATGACAGGTGACCGCTACAAAACCATTACCAACGAAGTAAAACTTTATATGCAGGGCCGTTATGGTAAAGCACCTGGCAATGTTAATGCTGACGTACAAAGAAAAGCCATTGGCAATGAATCAGTCATTGATATTCGTCCTGCTGATTTACTAAAAAGTGAAATGGATAGACTTCGTGGTGAAATTGGTGAACTAGCAAAATCTGAAGAAGATGTTTTAAGTTATGCCATGTTTCCTGAAATTGGTAGAGAGTTTCTAGAACAGCGCGAAGCAGGAACACTCGAACCTGAAACTTTAGAACCGGCATCAAACGGTGATGACAAACCCCACGCTGCACCAGTTGAGTTTAATGTCACTATGCATGGCGAAACTTATCATATAAAAATGACAGGCACTGGGCATAAAGGCCAAAATCAACGTCCTTTCTTTGTCACGGTTGATGGTGTACCCGAAGAACTCATGGTCGAAACATTAGATGAAGTCATGATTGCCACCGATGGTTCTGAAGCTAACCAAAGTACACATAAAGGAAGTAAACGCCCTAAAGCCTCTAAACCGGGTCATGTCACCACATCAATGCCTGGAACAATTGTTGAGGTATTAGTTGAAGAAGGTTCGGAAGTAAAAGCGGGTGACACCGTGCTCATTACTGAGGCGATGAAAATGGAAACAGAAGTTCAAGCCCCCGTTTCAGGTAAAGTATCCGCTGTACATGTCACTAAAGGTGATAGTGTCAATCCAGATGAAGCGCTCATTGAAATTGAATAAAGACTATCGCCAAGCGTTTATTTAAGCTTTATAATCCCGCGTCATGACGACATCAAATACATCAGCAAAACTGGTTCTCGCCTCAACATCACCGTTTCGAAAAGAAATTCTTGCGAAACTAGGTGTTGATTTTGAAACAGCCTCACCCAATATTGACGAAAGTCCGATAGTAAATGAAACACCAGAGCAATTAGTTATACGCCTGGCTGAACTAAAAGCACAGGCTGTTGCTGGCAATTACCCAAAGCACCTTATTATTGGTTCAGATCAAGTTGCAGTCATTGATGGTGAAATTATTGGTAAACCACATACGCATGAATGTGCTGTAGAGCAGCTCACTAACGCATCGGGTAAGACCATACGTTTCTATACTGGACTATGCCTCTTTAACTCATCAACGGGGTTAAGCCAATCTGAATCGGTTCCTTTTGATGTGGTATTTCGTAAGCTCAATAATTCACAAATAGAAAATTACTTACAGGCAGAAAAACCATACAACTGCGCTGGTAGCTTTAAATCGGAAGCGCTAGGAATTACTTTATTTGAAAAGCTACAAGGCGATGATCCAAACACATTAATGGGCTTACCATTGATACGTTTAGTCGCAATGTTAGAAACGCAGGGTTTTAAAATTATTTAAGATCATCTTTGCTTAATGGAAGATCTACCCAAAAACTACTGCCTTTATTTTCCTGACTCTTAAAGCCCATTTGACCACCCATCATTTCAACAAGCTGACGAGATATCACTAAACCAAGCCCAGTGCCTTTAATGTTACCCTTCTCTTGTCCAAGCCGCTGATAAGAGTCAAAAACATGTGACTGCTTGTCTAAAGGAATTCCTTGCCCAGTATCCGTTACATAAATACGAACATGAGAATCATTAATCATTTCACAATGTATATTAATACTTCCGTCTGTTTTATTGTATTTATAAGCATTTGATAGCAAATTCAATAAGATCTGTTTTGCTCTAACTATATCAACCAATACACTTAAATCATTGCAGCCAGTCTTATCAAAAACAATAGAAACATTTAAATCAGACACTGAAGAAGCTTTAATCATATCAAGACACTCATGAATAATGTCTAGTAATTTTTTCTTCTCTATATGTAATTCTAATTTATTTGCCTCAATCGCAGATATCTCAAGCAAATCATCAATAAGTGACAACAAGTATTTTCCCGCATTAACCACTTCATTAGAATGCTGTTGGTTAATTTCAGTAGTATCCTTATTCATTTTAATTAGTTGAGCAAAACCAAGAATAGCGTTCAATGGGGTCCTTAGCTCATGACTCATGTTCGATAGAAATTCTGACTTAGCGTTACTCGCTCTCTCAACTTGTTCTTTTTGACTTGATACTTTAATAGCGAGATCAAATGAATTATGTAATATTTTTTTATACGACAAACTTGAAATAACAAAACCTAAAACAGCAAATGTAGCAATGTAACCTATTGCATGATATACAGGGCCACCCTGAATAAAAAACCAAACACTCATTGGGAGTAACATACACAATAGATAGGGCATATAAACACGCGATAAAACACTTAAAGTACCTACCGCGCCTGAAACCAGACCACCAATAACAAATCCTAAAAAAAGAGCAATTTCAGTTTGTTCTGGATCACCAAAAAACCATGGTGTTAACCCCCACAACAAACCAGTAAGACCTACTTCAACTGAAAACGTCTTACAGTACACGCCTAATGTTTTACTATTCTTTTTTGATTTTACATATAAACGGTGCGTTAATAATCTAAATAAAAGCACAACCCATAGCAAAGATAACCATAGAAACAGGTGCTCTCGCACACCCAAGCCCCATAAAAGCCATACAACTATTAATGAGAAAATTGCATTAGTGAAAAAGGAAATCTTAGTGCTTGAAAACAAATGATCTACTTGCCATAAGAAAATATTATTCTTATCGTCATTCAAAAATAAACTTGTTTTAACTGGTTGCACTATTCACCCGAAGATAACAAAAATTCACGTTTATTATCATCGCCATCAACTTCCTCAACTAATAAATGATAAAGGTCGTGAACATTAGATACTTGTTTTGAGGCACGTTCTACAATCACTTTTGCTAGGGGACCTATATATGCGGCCAAATGTGTTTGAGCTGATTTAATATGTTCTTCATTCAATTCAATTTTTGCACTACCCGATGTAACCTCTATTACTTGCGATGCGCCTGCCTCAATCAATTTTAATGCGGTTGCATCTTCCAATACTTCATAAACAGCATGTTTGCGTATATGCTTATCTTCTCGAATACCAACATAATTAAACATGCTTTCGTAATTTTCAGAAATTGCATTCACTACATCAAAATAGGAACGAGATACTAATAATTGATTTGGCTTAGCAAAGTCCATCACCCGTTGAGCGACATTAATTGCATCACCAATTGTATTGCGCTGGCCGTTGATATCTTCAACAATTTTTACCGGTCCAAGATTAATACCCGAACGTACACTATAAGTAATATCACAATTATCTGCAGTATTCATAAATGCATTGCGTAAGCCGATAGATAAATAAAGAATATCTTCTGGATCACCAAGGTAACAGATGGCTATTCCATCACCTGTATCCAACTTAATGCTATCTTCTTCACATAGGCAATCTATTGAGTCAGCGATAATTTTATTAAAATGATTCTTAACGATGATTTGATTATTATTTGAATGTTTAGAATACCCAACGATGTCGAGAAATAAGACGCTACTTAACCAAGTTCTATTACTACTCATTATTTTTTTCCATTACGAAAGCATCTGCATTGCTTTTTTAAGGCTAATCCGCATCCGATCAAATGAAGCCGCTAACATTGAAATCTCATCATCACTGCGAGATTTAAACTCTCCTGCATCCATATTTCCTTTACTTACTTCGTCAGCAAGCGCTGATATTTTCATGATCGGTTTTATAATTAATTTCTTTAACATAATGTTCAATAAAATAAATATGCAAACAAAAATAGCTATCATTAAACCCATAAATAACAACCACGCTTGATCTGCTTTTTTAATAGGATGCGACAACGGCACGCTAATAATCTGACTGCCAACAACTTGATTATGCTGCCAGCCAAATCCATTTGCTTCACCATACAGTTTAATCATACTTTTAGGTGCATTTGCTACCGTACTATGGCAAGCAAGACAGGCATCATTTGTAATTCTAATTGGTCTTGCTAAAAATAAAGAGACACCTGTTGCTGTTTTACGCTCACCTATAATTTCTTTGAGATCATCTGTATTACTAAATTGCTGGATAAGATCACTTTCCCAGTCTGCCGCTCTATCACGAGGGTTAGTTGGGTTTAAGGTTGCTTCTTTATAAGTATATTCAGGGTTGTTCTTTCGTAAGGAATTAAAATTTTGCGTTGCGGCATAAGATGGGACGGTTTGTGGTAAAAACTTCTTATCTAATTGTTTTACCAATAATGGCTTTATTTCTTTTATCGTATAGGAGCGCATCGCCAATGCTGCCTGCATCATCATTCCCGCATGGCGAATCACTTCATCCCGTGCATTTTTTTGTAAAACATAATTCGACACATAACCGACAACAACAATACCGACAACAAAAATAGAGAGCAATACAACATTAAATTTTTTAGATATTGTCATTAAATAAAGATCCCAGCATAACCATGCGCTCTTAAATTGTAAGTATTATCCCCATGTCTACATGGGTGATATTTATTTCAACTGCATATTTTCTAAACCTAATACTTCCACTAAAGCTGTACTCATTGACGCACCTAATCTATCGGCAAACCTGTCCGCAAATGAAGGCTTAATTGTATAGTCGACCAATTTCTCTTCGCCAATCACTTCCCGAGCAACATAACTACTACTACCCAAACCATCAATAAGGCCTAGCTCAAGACTTTTTTCACCCGACCAAATATAACCACTGAATAGTTTCTCATCATCAGCAAGTCGATCACCACGACCATTCTTAACAACATCAATAAACTGTTTATGGATATCGGCTAACATCTTTTTAGTGTGCACGACCTCTTCCTGATTTATTGGCGAGAAAGGATCTAAAAAGCCTTTGTGTTCACCCGCAGTCAATAGTCTTCTTTCAACGCCCACCTTTTTCATAGCTTCGGTAAAACCAAAACCATTCATAATCACACCAATCGAACCAACCAAACTAGCCTTATCTGCATAGATACTATCGGCTGCAGCGGCAATGTAATAACCACCCGAAGCGCAAATATCAACAATCACTGCATATAATGGTTTTTCAGGGTATTTAGCGCGTAGTCGAACAATTTCATCATTGATGTAACCTGACTGAACAGGGCTACCACCGGGACTATTAATCCGTAAAATAATTCCCGCTGCTTTTTCATTCTTAAATGCTTTGCGTAATGCGGTCACGATATTATCAGCACTGGCCTCATTACCGGCTGCGATAACACCACTAATTTCTATCAGTGCCGTGTGAGAGTTGAGTTCAGCTGCGGCACTTTTATTATCAAACTCAAATGCAACAAAAACACTTATGAGATACAAAACAATAAAAAAACGGAAGGCTAAATTCCAACGTCGAGTGCGGCGTTGTTCTTTGACTGAAGCAAAAAGAAGATCATTAATTGTGTCTTTTTCCCAATTTTGCTTTGAATTTAAATCATTATCACTCATTACCTATTTCCTATCTATTTAAGCAACAAACATTACTGCTGATAATAGCAGTAATTCTCAACTATGCTCGTGTAACCAATCATTTAGCTCAAATATATCCCGACAACATACCAATGGATCGTGCCTATTTAACTGCTCACAGCCATGCACACCATAACTCACGGCTACACAATCAACACCCGCATTATTTGCCATTTGCAAATCGTAGGTTGAGTCACCGATCATTAAAGTTTTTTCTACAGGGATATTCAATTCAGTCATGATCTCTTTCAGCATTGTTGGATCAGGTTTTGAACCGGACTCATCAGCACACCGACTACTATGAAACATGCTGTGATAGCCAGTTTCATCAAACACACGGTTCAGGCCACGCCTTGCTTTACCCGTTGCAACAGCCATTTTTACACCTTTGGCATTCAAGCTTGAAAGCATGGCGTCGGTACCGTCAAACAACGTTGATTTACCTTTACTGGTATCAAAAAAGTGGTGACGATATCGTTCTGTTAATGCATCCTGCTGTTTCTGACTCGCACCCGGGTATAAAGCTTGAAAAGCCTCTGATAAGCCCAAACCAATTATATTGCGGTAACTTTCATGCCCAAGATCATCCATGTTGCTATCAGCAGCGGCCGCAGACAATGAGTCCACAATATGATCGACCGAATCCATTAAGGTGCCATCCCAATCAAAAATATATAATTCAAACTGCTTATTCATATAAGGCTCTTAAAATTTATCCAGCACATTAACGAGGTCATCACTTAAAGGGGCAATCACATCCATATCCTTACCACTTCCAGGATGCTCGAACTCCAAACGATATGCGTGCAAAAATAGCCTTTTCAAGCCCATTTTCTTCAATTGTGCATTACACTCACTATTTCCATACTTATCATCTCCCGCAACCGGATGACCGCAATGTGCAGCATGCACACGGATCTGATGAGTTCGTCCGGTAAAAAGCTCGATTTCCATGTAACTTGCCTGCTTAAAACACGATATTGGCTTAAACAGAGTATGAGATTCTTTGCCTTTTTCATCAATTCTAACCATTCGCTCACCCGAGCTATGTGTCACTTTTAGAAGCGCTGAATTTTCATGATGTTTGCCTAAATCCCAATGACCACAAACTAGCGCTCGATAATGCTTTCTAATTTTCCTATCTGCTCGTAATTGTTCATGTAGGTGACGTAAATAACTGCGCTTTTTCGCAATCATCAAACAACCGGATGTATCTCGATCCAATCGATGTACCAATTCCAGATAGGGTGCTGTTGGGCGTGATGCACGTAATAGCTCTATTGCCCCAAAGCTAAGCCCGCTACCACCATGTACGGCAAGACCGGAAGGTTTATTAATAACAATCAAACCTTTATCTTCAAAGATGACAGAGGCCTCAAGCCGTTCGATCTGTTCATCTGGTGGCCTGATAGCAGTCGGTTTTTCCTCCATTCTAATTGGGGGAATACGAACTTCATCTCCTGCTTTAAGTCTGTAAATAGGCTTGATCCGCCCCTTATTTACCCTCACTTCACCCTTACGTAAAATCCGATAGACACGGCTTTTTGGCACGCCTTTTAATAATGTTATCAGATAGTTATCTATTCTCTGCCCTGCCTGTTCAGATGAAATTTTTATCATCCTTACTGCGTTCATTGGGGAATTTTCGATATTAGCCATGGCGGCGATCATACCCTAAAATTATATAAAAGCTTGTTTTTCAATGCTTAATTGATGTAATCGCTTCAGGCTGCTATATTATAAGGTGTCTGAAGCAGCTACCGGGCAGCGTTAACGCGCCGGGCTATTAGCAAGAACAGATATCACGCGTTCCCTGACCAGCTGGTGCGGCAGTTGAGCGCGAACATGACAAACAATGAATACCTGCGATCGGAGTGAACCGATTGCAGAATTAAACTAAGTACTGCTCGTGCAAGAATCGAGCAGTCAGGAATAACTAGACAGGCAATAGCCTGCTGTTACAACTAACCTGCCAACGACAGCTCCGTGTCCGCAGGTTCTACCGCACCAGACGAGTTATGTTATAGCTCGTCCTGACTGTTCAATAGCGAAAGCTAACTCCTGCCCGTGCTGTACAACGGGATTATAGTAAAATGAAAAGAATGTTGATTAATGCAACTCAACAGGAAGAGTTGCGCGTCGCACTGGTCGATGGCCAGTCGTTATATGATTTAGATATAGAAACGCCTTCCAAAGAACAGAAAAAATCCAATATCTACAAAGGTAAAATTACTCGTGTCGAACCGAGTCTTGAAGCGGCCTTTGTTGATTACGGTGCCGAACGTCACGGGTTCTTGCCACTTAAAGAAATCTCTCGTAGTTATTTCAGCAGCGCACCAGAACAAGGCAAACGAGTACGTATTAACGAAGTACTCAAAGAAGGCCAAGAAATCCTGATTCAGGTTGAAAAAGAAGAGCGTGGTAACAAAGGTGCTGCACTCACTACATTTATCAGCCTCGCTGGTCGTTATTTGGTATTAATGCCGAACAATCCTCGTGCAGGTGGTGTTTCTCGTCGTATTGAAGGCTCTGATCGCAGCGAAATTCGCGACATTATGGCATCGCTGAACATCCCTGATGGCATGGGCTTAATTGTCCGCACTGCGGGCGTCGGCAAAAATCACGAAGAATTGCAGTGGGATATGGACTATTTGCTTCAGCTTTGGTCTGCAATTGAAGAAGCATCGAGCCAACGTACCGGTTCTTTCCTCGTTTATCAGGAAAGTAACGTCATTATTCGCGCTATTCGCGACTATTTACGTAAAGATATTTCTGAAATTTTGATCGATAGTGAAGAAGTTTACAAAAAAGCCCATGATTTCATCATGCTGGTAATGCCGCATAACTTAAGCAAAGTTAAGCGCTATGAAGACCCTATTCCGCTGTTCAGTCGGTACCAAATTGAAACCCAAATTGAATCTGCTTTTCAACGAGATGTGACTCTACCATCAGGTGGCTCTATTGTTATTGACCATACTGAAGCACTTGTTTCTATCGACATTAACTCGGCACGTGCTACTAAAGGCGGTGACATCGAGGAAACAGCACTCAATACTAATTTAGAGGCAGCCGATGAAATTGCCCGTCAACTTCGCTTACGAGATTTAGGTGGACTAGTTGTAATTGATTTCATCGATATGATGCAATCAAAAAATCAACGTGCGGTTGAAAATAGAATTAAAGATGCACTCAAAATGGATCGTGCCCGTATTCAAGTTGGACGTATTTCACGTTTTGGCTTACTCGAAATGTCACGCCAACGTTTACGTCCATCCTTAGGTGAATCAAGCCAAATCACCTGCCCTCGTTGTTCAGGGCATGGCAGTATTCGTAGTGCTGAATCACTCGCTCTTTCTATTCTTCGTATTATTGAAGAAGAAGCGATGAAAGATAAAACTTCTCGCTTAATCACCCAAACACCGGTTGATGTAGCTAGCTTCTTATTAAATGAAAAACGCTCCATCATTCATGAAATTGAAGCACGGCATAAAATTAACGTCACCATTGTTCCAAATCCTAATATGGAAACACCACGTTTTGAAGTTCAACGTGTTCGTGATGCTGATGCCAATGATGCCGAATTTAATAAGCCAAGTTACAAAGTAGCAGATGAACCAGAAAAAGAATTAGAACTAATTGTGTCAGATAGTAAGCCACGTGCTGAAGAGCCTGCTGTAAAATCATTTACACCAACAACAGCAGCACCTGCACCAACGCCGAAAGCACCTGAAGTAAAAGAACCTACTCCAGGTATTATTAGTCGTTTCTTTACTTTCTTATTTGGTAGCAAAAAAGAAGTCAAAAAAGAAACACGCAATAGTAATAACCGCCGTCAAACACGCGGTCGCAATAACCGTAACGGACGCAATCAGCAAGGTAATAATAAAAACCAAAACCGCAACCAACAAGGTCGCCGTAATCAACAAAACCGGAATCAAAACCGCAACCCAAATAATGCGAACAAAGATAATAACCGTAACCAGCAAAATAAAAATACTCAGCATGCTCAAGAAAACAAGCCTGCAGTAAGCAATGATCCGGCAACAATAAATCCTAATGCACAATCACAGGATAATAAGAGCGAAGAGCAAACCAATCAACGTAGCCGTCGTCGCGGTCGTCGTGGTGGTCGTCGAAGAGGTAATCGCAACAATCAACAAAATGAGAATAGCAATCAGAATGAATCACCTGCATCAAATACACCTGTAACTGATGCCCCGACTCAAACTGATTCAGCAAAAACTACAGCGTCAGCGCCTAAACCTGTAGCACCTGCTCCAGCACCTAAACCAGCTGCATCTGCGCCAACGCCAGCGCCTAAACCTGCAGCATCTGCGCCAACGCCAACGCCTAAACCAGCTGCATCTGCGCCAACGCCAACGCCTAAACCAGCTGCATCTGCGCCAGCACCTAAACCTGCAGCACCGGCGCCAACGCCAGCGCCTAAACCTGCAGCACCGGCGCCAACGCCAGCGCCTAAACCTGCAGCATCTGCGCCAGCACCTAAACCTGCGGCACCTGCGCCAACGCCTAAACCTGCAGCACCTGCGCCAGCGCCTAAACCTGCAGCATCTGCGCCAGCGCCTAAACCTGCAGCATCTGCGCCAGCACCTAAACCTGCGGCACCTGCGCCAGCGCCTAAACCTGCAGCACCTGCGCCAGCGCCTAAACCTGTAGCATCTGCTTCATCACAACAGGTCTTTACTAAATCTGGAAACACAACGGCACCTAAACCTGCCTCAGCGTCACCCAAACCAGTCGAAAAGAGCTCCAAGCCCGATGCATCAGGCGCGAAGCCACAACAAGTATTTACGAAGCCAAAGACTGAAAATAAGCCTACACCAACGGCTAATCCATTTGCTCCTAAACCACCATCAGATAAAAAATAAAATGGTTAAGGTGCTATTCGTTTGCATGGG
>JALTKP010000278.1 GCA_027078075.1 Gammaproteobacteria bacterium
AGCAGGTAGAACACCAGAACAGGCAGGTATAGCCTTGCTAGCAGTGCCTTTTATACCCACTCATGCGGAGTATGTCTATTTACAGAGTAAGCGTGTATTGGCAGATCAAATGGAATTTCTTTTGGCACATTTTCCTCGTAGCAGCCCCTTGCATGAGCGACTTCATTTACATCGAGATTAAAACGCAGAATGTTTGATAGTCAGGTAATTAGTGCCGATATTTCCAGTAGTACAGCAACCCCTTTTATATTAAAGAATCACGTGGCTGTCGGTGGTGGAGATATCAATGAGACCTATCGTTTACAAGGGCAGTGTGGTCGTCAATTTTTCCTGAAGTTAAATCATGCTAGCCGCATTGCAATGTTTGTTGCTGAAGCCGAAGGTTTGCTTGAACTGGCACGGGCGAAAGTGATTCGTGTCCCTGCTCCTGTTTGCTACGGTGAAACCAGGGCTCATGCATATTTAGTACTGGAGAACCTTGATCTGTCAGGTACTGCAAATGGTGCGTTGATGGGGCAGCAATTAGCAAGCCTGCATCAAACAAACTCAAATGGTCGGGGGTACGGCTGGCATCGGGAAAATACTATTGGTGCCACGCCACAAATAAATAGCTGGTGTGCGAACTGGATAGATTTTTTGCGCCAGCAACGGCTCGGACATCAATTGAAATTAGCCTCGAAGCGGGGGGCAAGCAGAGAGTTACTTAATAATGGTCAATTATTATTAGAAGAATTAGATTTTTATTTTGATAGCTATGATCCAATGCCATCACTTTTACACGGTGATTTATGGGCAGGAAATGCAGCGTATGATGAGGCGGGTCAGCCTGTTATCTACGATCCGGCTGTTTATTATGGTGATAGAGAGACAGATATTGCCATGACCGAGTTATTTGGTGGATTTTCTCAAGAATTCTATTCCGCCTATGAGCAAATTTGGCCTTTAGATGCAGGTTATTCAAGAAGACGTAATATATACAAGTTGTATCATATTCTTAACCATTTCAATATGTTTGGCGGTGGTTATGCCTCTCAAGCCAATAATATTCTGGAAAAACTGCTTATTTTGCTCCCATAAGTACGATTAACCTTGAGGCATGCGGAATTGTTGTCTATACCTAGTCTATAAGGTCCATTTAAAAGAATTTCTCTTAAATTATCTGTGGGGATAGAGGACTGCCAATATTGGTCAGGGGTTATTGCGTATGAAAAAAGTATTACTTGCGTTAAGTCTATTCTCTGTTGCACTGCTAGGTGTCGCTGATACAAGTGATTACATCTGGAATCAGCAGTTTGAAAAGAAAATGGTTAAGGCAGAAGCTGGAAACCTCAAAGCTCAATATGATGTTGGGAATATGTACCTGAAAGGACAGGGTACAACACGTGATGCAAAGGAAGCATACAAGTGGTTTAAGAAAGCAGCTGAAAAAGGGTATTCGCGTGCACAGTATAAACTCGGATATTTATATCACCGAGGTGAAGGCACCAAACAGAATCATGGTAAAGGTTTCAAATGGGTAAATAAATCAGCACAACAATCCTATAAGCCGGCAATGTATTATCTGGGTAAACTTTATGCGGCAGGCGAAGGTGTTAAACAGGATATAAATAAAGCGCTTGCGTGGCACAAGAAGTCATATGCTGCAGGTTATAATCCTGCCAAGCGTGAGATAGAAAGGTTAGAAGCCAAGCTGGCATTACAAAAACAACGTCAAGTTGCATTTGATCCAAGACCGACACCGGTTGCAAAAGTTATACGCACTAAACCTAAGGCAAAACCAAGACCAAAACCCAAGGCGCAAGCAAGAAAGGTAAAAACGGTTAAGCTGAATGAAAAAATTGTAAAAGATATTATATTAAGCAACCAGTGGCAGTTAAAAGGGAAGCCTGCTTTATTGCTGCCATCGAAAATGACTACATGTAAGCAGAAATTAAATAAATTACGTTGTGAAAGTAAAGAAATGGAATACAACGAATCGTATGGTGTTATTTCTTATATCGTACAGACATCATTTAGTAATTTTACTAATCGTGGTGAATTTACGGGTGAATATAATAAGAATATAACGTTAATTTTCCCAGATGATCCAGATGATCCGGATTTAGTAATACCATTAGAATATGGCCCACAGAAAAAAGAATTAATGCGTTGCAAGATAATGGGTCGTGATGTGACTTGTTATCGTGGCGAAAAGAGAGAAAAAGTGACGTATCGCAAGATATAAATTAGAGAAATGTACCAGGCATAGGAGAGTGCCTTCTCGATGAACAGTAAAATAATTATTTTAGTCGTATTAGGTTTTTTGCCAAATTATATATTTGCAGATACCAGTGATTATATTTGGAATGAGCAATTTTCAAAGAAAATTGCTGAAGCCGAGGCAGGTAAGACACGTTCTCAATATGATATAGGTAATATGTATCTTAAAGGGCAGGGAACAGGTATTGATGAAGTTAAGGCTTTTAACTGGTTTAGCAAAGCGGCTAAAAGCGGGCATGTAAAATCACAATTTAAAATTGGTTTTATGTTGCTAAATGGTACGGGCGTTAAAAAAAATTACGCCAAGGCAGAGAAATGGCTACGAAAGGCGGCGAATAAAAAATATGCACCGGCACAATACTATCTTGCGGGCATGTACCGTGATGGTAAGTATCTCACTAAAAATTATGATAAATCATTATTTTGGCTTAAAAAAGCGAAAGCAAGTGGGTTTTGGAAAGCGGCCAGTGAATACGACAAGGTTATTTCATTAGTTCAACGTAGTAACGCCAGAACATCCCGTAAAACAGCTTCAAAGCCAACGCCTAGAGCGGTGGTTCGAAGTAAACCTGTCGCTG
>JALTKP010000279.1 GCA_027078075.1 Gammaproteobacteria bacterium
ATCCAGCGCATTGAAATTCCATAGATCATGGTCGGCTAATTGGCTGGGTGTGATATTACCCATAGCCGCATAGATATTGCCCGGTATTTTAGGATTCTCTGCGGCGAGTTCGGCAATGAGTTGTTTAATCTTTTGTCGAGTTAAGTTTTCCTGTGAGCCACATAAGTTACATGGAATAATTGGAAACTGTTCGCGTTCTGCATACTCTGCAATATCTTCTTCACGACAATAGGCTAGCGGACGAATAACAATATGTTTTTTGTTGTCGGTAAGTAACTTTGCGGGCATGGAACGGGTTGCGCCACTGTACATGATTGACATTAATAAGCTTTCAATCATGTCATCACGATGATGCCCAAGGGCAACTTTTACAAAACCATGTTTTTCTGCCCAAGTGTAAATATTGCCACGACGCAGACGTGAACAGAGTGAACAGGTTGTTTTACCTTCGGGTGTTTTGTCCATGACGATGGAGTAGGTGTCACGGGTCAGGATCTCGAAGTCGACATTATGCTCTGTTAGCCAATGTCGTAGCTGTGTGTCATCCCAACCGGGTTGTGACTGATCGAGTGTAAAAGAGAATAGCTCAAAAGGCACATGCGCTTTTACTTTAAGCTTTTGTAAAAGCTGTAATAGGGTAAACGAGTCTTTGCCTCCGGATAGGCAGACCATGATGCGATCACCGGACTGAATCATGTTGTAGTCCGAGATAGCTCGTCCTAAATGACGCAATAATCGCTTTTCTAACTTATCGTGAGCCATGGGGTGTCCGCGTGGTTTTCAGGGCGCATAGGATACCACAGGGCTTTAGCTTGTCGAGATGGAGAGTTAGTTATTCTTCTCCGCAAATACCGGTATCGAATTTAAGGGCACTAGAAGTAGCACGACGATAGAACCAAACACCAGCCAGTATGCCTGCAACGGTTGCAAGAGCAGCAATTTTACCTTCACCTAATTGGACGAGAGCAATAGAAGGGCAGGCACCAGTTAATGCCCAGCCTAAGCCAAATAACACACTGCCACCAATAGTTCCTTTTGTTAGCTGTTTTTTTGGCGTTTTATTCTTACGGGATAAAATCATAAACCCAACCATATTCATGCCGATAGCTAGAGCGAATACAAGTAGTAGAGGAATATTTTCTAAAATAAACAGTGAGTGTATTTGGGCATAATCAGTGAGGCCCGCCATACTAAGTGTTGTGCCCATGGCTAGACCAAATAGTGAGTAGTAAAAGTAGATACGCATGATGCTTATCCTAAATAATGAGCAGCCATTGAGAAGGCTATTGCTGTGCCAAAAAAGGTTATGGTCGCTATTATGCTTGCTGGCGCAAGTCGGCTAAAGCCACTTAGTCCATGACCCGAGGTACAGCCACCTGCCATCTGAGTACCAAAGCCAACCATAATTCCGCCAAAGAACAGCATCATCAGAGAGCCTATTCCGCTACCAAATAGATTAGTATGTAATTCACCTAATGTTGGTTGAATGTTCAGATCGCCACGTAAATAGGCGCCTAACATACCACCAAGAATTAACATGAGTAAAAATATTAAATGAGCTGTCCAGGGTGAACGATTAGGTGAAACCGAACGTGTTAATGGTTTCACCGGTACAGTGTCGTTACCTTTATGCCTGGATTGCATATACTCCAGTACGGTCTCTTGACCAAATTCTTCAATTGTTGCCGCCATTAGTGCATCTTCAAATAGTTTAGGATTATCTTGAAAAGGTGCCTCTGCTTCTTTAATGGCTTTATCATTTTTCCATAAAACGATGCGTGCCCAACTTCCTGACACACCAAGCGGGCGGCGCAATGCAATATAAAAACCAAGTGTAATAATAGAAAGTGCTGCACCTGTTACCCACCAAGGTAGATAAACGTCCATTATTGAGCCCCTCCTTCTTTGTTAGCCAAGAGGCTAATTAAATTCGTATGATTATGTTCTACAGCCAAATCATAGGCTGTTTGACCATGCATGTTCTTTAAATCAGTTTTCACATTATTTTGAAGTAATAATTCTACAATGTCTTCGGCATTAGCTTCTACAGCCGCCATTAAAGCGCTGGTACCCTCGACATTCACCTCATTAAGATCAATCCCTTGAGTATGTCGAATGATTGACTCAACCATTCGTGTTCTATGCTTGGTAATAGAGTTAAATAAAACGGTTAATGCGAATTGTTCTTGACTGCGAGCTGTGCTGATCATCTTGCCATTAGGTAATAGCGTTACCGGAACAGGTTGATGTGCACCTGACATCTTGTATCGGGCACAATCATTGTAGAGACCATTGCAGTATTTATCCTGCCAAATATTAAGAGCAGGATTCAAAGCAAATTGCACGAATAGTTCACACCCTTCGATATGTGAGCAAGCCATAAATTACCTTATTGTTTCTGAATGATGGAATATTAGTATTCAAAGAGCTATTTTTACGCTGAATTCTGTAATATACCTTTTAGGAAGTAAGTAACTTTAGTTACTTTCATCTACATTTTTTATTCTAGTTTTTATTTTTAAATAAACAAGTTAAAAAATGCTTTTAATGAAAAAGCTTACATAAGATTACTGCAGCATAGAAAGTGTTTATGGTTATGATTTAATTGATTCTTTTAGTTATCTTGGTTTTAAATAAAAAAAGGCAGCCGTAGCTGCCCTTTTAACACTGATTTAGAGTAAAAGCTTACGCTTTGTGATCACCCATGTTGTCAGTGTTCTTTTCAGTACCGTCATCGTAACCGGCCTGATATTCGTCTGTGATGCGTTGTTCTTCACGCAGAGGGTTCTGCATGTAGCCGCTCATCCAGCCATCCATGTATTCTGCATT
>JALTKP010000280.1 GCA_027078075.1 Gammaproteobacteria bacterium
ACTACAACTATAATTAGCAGTGATGTACCACCGAAGTAGAACGGCACTTGCCAATATAAAATCAAAAACTCCGGTAATAGACATACAGCGGTAATATAAATCGCGCCTACAAATGTCAATCTACCCAACACGCCATCAATATATTGGGCTGTTTGGGCTCCCGGACGAATACCCGGTACAAAAGCACCAGATTTCTTCAAATTATCAGCGGTGTCTTTCGAGTTAAACACCAAAGCAGTATAGAAAAAGGCAAAGAAGAAAATTGCAGCCGCATAAAAACCAACATACAACGGTTGCCCAGGTCCAAGTTTAGATGCAACATCCGCAATCCATTCAAAACCAGGCGTTTTGCCTAACCAACTACCTATTGTTGCCGGGAACAAAATGATGCTCGAGGCAAAAATTGGCGGAATTACACCCGCCATATTCAGCTTCAGTGGTAGATGCGATGTTTGACCACCCATCATCTTACGACCTTGCTGACGCTTCGCGTAGTTCACCGTAATTCGGCGTTGACCACGTTCAATAAATACAACAAACGCCGTTACCGCGATAGCAAGTACAATCAAAAATAGTACTAGCACGGGCGCTAACTGACCAGTACGTGATAATTCTAACGTACCGCCGATTGCAGCAGGTAAACCCGCAACAATACCAGCGAAAATAATCATCGAAATACCGTTACCGATACCTCGTTCTGTAATCTGTTCACCTAGCCACATTAAGAACATGGTGCCTGTTACTAAGGTAACAGCAGCGGTAAAGATAAAGGCATTACCACCAACAGGTACAACTGCTTGGCCAGAAATATTCTGCCCTTGCAACGCAATCGCAATACCGACTGCTTGAAAACTTGCGAGTACTACGGTGCCGCGTCTTGTATAAGTCGTTATTTTACGACGACCCGCTTCACCTTCTTTCTTTAACTGTTCTAGCTTCGGTAATACTACCGTTAGCAGTTGCATGATAATCGATGCCGAAATATAAGGCATGATACCAAGTGCAAATAACGACATACGTTCTAATGCACCACCTGAAAACATGTTGAACATGCCAAGGATGCTGTCACGTTGTTGGTCAAACAATGCCGCCATTGCAGCAGGGTCTACACCTGGAACGGGTATAAAAGTACCAATTCTGAAAACTAACAGTGCACCTATCAGGAAAAACAAACGTTGACGGATTTCAGTCAGACGACCTGCACCGCCCATACCACCTGCCATTGCTGCTCCGGATGCGGCCATTAATCTTCGATCTTGCCGCCGGCCGCTTCGATTGCTTCGCGCGCGCCTTTAGTTACACGTAAACCGCGAACGGTTACTGCTTTATCTATCGAACCTGAAAGAATGACTTTAGCGCGCTTAACGTTATTACCTATTACGTTTGCTGCTTTCAATGCCATCAAATCTGCAACACCATCTGCACACATTGCTATTTCGTGTAAACGAATTTCAGCTGTTGTCATGCCAATGCGTGAAGTAAAACCGCGTTTTGGAAGACGACGTTGAATAGGCATTTGACCACCTTCAAAACCAATCTTCGGCATACCGCCTGAACGTGATTTCTGACCTTTCACACCACGTCCACCAGTTTTACCTATGCCACAACCGATACCACGGCCACGACGTTTCGGATTCTTTTTACTGCCAGCAGCAGGCTTAATTGTATTAAGACGCATCTTAGGCTTCCTCTACTTTAAGCATGTAAGAAACTTTGTTAATCATGCCGCGATTTTCAGGTGTATCAATGACTTCAACCGTGTGGTGCATACGGCGCAGACCAAGACCTGCAACACAAGCTTTGTGTTTAGGTAGGCGCTTACAAGTACTACGTACTAGCGTTACCTTTAATTTTTTATCAGCCATGATGGTTTATCCTAAAATTTCTTCGACAGTCTTGCCGCGTTTCGCTGCAATAGATGCAGGTGACGCCATGTCGCGAAGACCATTAATTGTTGCACGAACTACGTTAATCGGATTGTTTGTACCGATACATTTAGCAAGTACATCACGTACACCAACAACTTCAAATACAGCACGCATTGCGCCACCGGCAATAATACCAGTACCATCAGATGCTGGTTGCATGTGTACACGTGCTGCACCATGTCGCGCCATCATCGCGTACTGCAATGTGCCACCATCAAGTTCAACCGTGATCATGCCGCGACGAGCAGATTCCATTGCTTTTTGAATTGCAGCTGGCACTTCGCGTGCTTTACCGTAACCAAAACCAATTTTACCATTACCATCGCCAACCACTGCTAGTGCTGTGAAGCTGAAGATACGACCACCTTTTACTACTTTGGCAACGCGATTAACGTTAACCAACTTTTCAATGAAGTCGTCTTGTTTTTGTGTTTGATCAAACTTAGCCATGACTCAACCCTAAAATTAAAATTGCAGGCCATTCTCACGAGCAGCATCGGCAAGAGCCTTAATGCGTCCGTGATACATGAACCCAGAGCGATCGAATGCAACGTTTGTTACACCGGCCTTTTTTGCTCGTTCTGCAAGTACTTTACCCACTTCTGCAGCTGCAGAAGAATTACCAGAACCAGAAAGTCCTTTTTTAACTTCCGGATCCAGTGTTGATGCGCTTGCAAGTACTTCGCTACCATTTGGTGCGATTACTTGTGCATACATATGACGCGGCGTACGGTGAACCGTTAAACGATCCATGCCGAGCTCGCGAATCTTACTGCGACCGCGACGTGCGCGACGTAAACGTGATGTCTTTTTATCCATGATTAGCTACCTTACTTCTTCTTCGCTTCTTTACGTACGATATGTTCGCCCGCGTAGCGAATGCCTTT
>JALTKP010000281.1 GCA_027078075.1 Gammaproteobacteria bacterium
GTAGCCAGCATGGGCTGGTTGTCAACGGGAAAGGAATCCTATGGTTGACCATTGGTTAAAAAACAGTCTAAATTTCTGCCTGCCTCAAGCCTGCCTGCTATGCGGTGACACTACATCGCGGCAGCATCCCTTAGCCCTCTGTGACAGCTGTATAGCGGAATTACCGGTATTAGGTGAAACCTGTCAGCGATGTGCTAACCCGCTTGAACCACAATTAGAACGGCTTGGGAACTACCTCAAACATTCTGCTTTGCTCCAAACTCGACAATGCGGGCAATGTATACGCATACAACCGTATTTTGACCACAGTATTGCTTTTTTTCCTTACATCGCTCCGTTTAATAACTTCATACAAGCAGCTAAGTTTAAGGGGAAATTTGCCACTGCTCGTATGTTGGGCAAGCTCATGGCACAGCAACTCAGTAATTCTATCAACATGCTAGACAATCGACCTGATAGCTTGTTGCCAGTACCACTTCATCCATCGCGGCAACGCGAGCGAGGCTATAATCAGTCTTTAGAAATAGCGATGCCGATTTCAAATGAATTAAAGATACCTATTTTTACTGATCTTGCTTGCCGCATCACAGCGACTCCACCACAAACAAGCTTGTCACTTAAAGAAAGAAAACAAAATTTATGCGATGCCTTTCATATTAGAGGCAATGTTGCTGAACAGCATATTGCTATCATTGATGACGTCATGACTAGTGGTGCAACGGCTAATGCACTAGCAATGAAGCTCAAACAAGCAGGTGCAAAGCAAGTGTCTGTATGGTGTTTTAGCCGAGCTGAGCCACCCTCATAGGTACAAAAAAATAAAAAACTGGTAATAAATCATGGTTTTCGCATAATGTGACCTAGATCTCAGGTATTGCGTAGGGTTTTAACTACGCTTAACCCATGGACAGAATGGCTGCACATATTATGTATGACCCCAACAGCGATACTCGTACCTTGCAACGCAATATGCGTGTGTTGATTGACGAGGCTCGTCGCAACGAAGATAAGTACCAACGTTTCCAATCGTTGGAACTTTTACTTCTTGGTTCGCATAACTTATCCGAACTGATTCGTATGGTCATTATGCAATACCCACAAGACTTTGAACTTGATGCCATTAGCCTTATTTTAGATGATCCTCACCACGAAATTCGTACCATACTGGAAGATGAAGGTGTTGATCTTAGCAACTATCCACAACTAAAATTCAATGAACATAACACTATTATTCAAAAAGATTTATTTAATGATCAGCTTCCTGAACTTGGCCCCTATAAAACAAATTTACATAGCAAATTATTTAGTAACCATAATAAATCACTAAACAGTATCGCCAGACTACCGCTAGTACGACAGGGTCGAGTCATTGGCAGTCTTAATTTAGGTAGCCATGATGATAGACGATACATAAAAGGTACTGGCACCGAGTTACTACAACGATTATCAGCCATCATTACTATTTGTCTTGAAAACACGCTCAATCTTGAGCGACTTAAACGAACCGGCTTGACTGATGCTTTAACATCATTAAACAATCGCCGATTTTTTGATCAACGCATCATTGAAGAAATTGAACGCTCACGAAGAAATAGCCAACCACTTTCTTGTTTATTTATTGATATCGATTTTTTCAAACGAATCAATGATGAGTATGGTCATACTGTCGGTGATAAAGTATTACAACAAGTCGCTAAATTACTTGATTCACATATGCGTCGTAGCGATGTTTTATCACGTTTTGGCGGAGAAGAATTTGCCATTCTATTATGTAACACCGCAGCAAATTCCGCAGAGGAAACAGCTGAACGCCTACGTAGTGCAGTGGAATCAAATAAAATATTAATCTCAGATAAAACTGAACTTAATTTAACGATATCAATTGGAGTTGCAACAGCCTACTCAGCTCATAACGTTCTTAATATTGAACAACAATCTGAACGTTTATTGAAAGCAGCTGATGAAGCTTTGTATGATGCAAAAGAACAAGGGCGTAATAAAGTTTGTTCTGCTAAAAAACAAGCCAGCACCTGATTTTAATTACTTAACTGCTCAATACGTGTTTTTATAAATCGTCGCAATTCAGCCGTTAAACCTTGCGTCTGCAGCGATCTTTTATAAGCGTCTAGTGCATCCTTGTTTTGTTGCAATGATTGCAACGACAAGCCCAACCCCATCCACCAAACAGCTCTTGAAGGGAAACTTGCTAATAATTTTTTATAAACACCTGCTGCTTTGTTATATTGCGCACTACGCTGATACAAGGCTGCCAGTAAAGCATAGTATTCACTATTAGATGCCACCGCTGGTTGTAAGCGTTCCAATAAATTCACTGCCAAAGGATCCTGACCACGTTCGGTGTAAATACGTGCCAACAACAATGTAAATGGTACATGCTTCGGATGTTGAATACTGCCTAACTCTAAAACTTCAATTGCCTCATCATAAGCCTGCTCACGAAACAATATACTAGCTAATGTTTGTCTCGCTTTTAGATGTGCGAAATTTAAAGATAAAACTTGTCGCAAAGATTGCTTTGCTTTATTGATCTTACCCTGTTTAATTAAAAGGCTCGCTTTAGAGTAAGCAAGTCTTACTTGATCATCTTGGCTTAATGAACGATTAGTTTTAGTGAATGAAGTTTCAATTTTAGGCTTAGTAATAATCTCAGCGGGTTTTTCTTTAACTTCAGCAGGCTCTTGTTTAATTGCCAAGACAGAAAATTTATAGTCGGCTTGCTGTTCACCACCAGGGCGTTTAATCAATAAGCGCCAATCATCATCTTTTTTGCCCAAATTAACATGAAGCTGTAATTCCGTATCTGAAATAACCTTAACCTGCCAGCCTTCTAGATCTTTAAATGAATGAGTACCATTCCACTCCATAGTAACCACAAGTGGTTCAATGAAACCTTCACCATAAACTGTAATAATTTCTCGACTGCCTGTTGCTCGCAGCGGTGATGGCAGTATCGCTGAAATCTTTATCTCATCATTCAAATTAACTACTTGTTGTTGTTCTTCTAGCGGAACTATTTTATCAGGCACAGGTTCGATTTTACTTTCTAAAGCTTCAAGATTTTCTTCTATTGATTTTAATTTTTCATCTTTTAGCTTTGACCCTTCTAGCTGATCACCTTTAATTGTTGCATCCTGAATAATACTTTTATGCTCAACTATTTGAACGGGTTTAGCTACAATAAACTTTTTTTCTTTCTGAAAATAACCACTTAAATACAACCAAGCAGCAAGTCCCACCAACAAAAAAAACAAAATAAATACTAACCAAATATTTTTACTGCTATTACTTGATGCACCGACCGCAGCACCGGCATCTAAATTATCAAGCATATCTGCATTATTATCGAAACCTTGTGCACGTCGTTGCTCTAAATCTTTAAGCATCTGATTAATGATACTCATGACAACCGCCCCATATATAAATACACACCTACAGCAACCAATAACGATGCAGCAATACCTGACAAAGCAATCATCCAACGCTGCTTGCTTTTGCTTAATGTTGTTGCATCTTCTGTATCTTCAATTGCAGCTTGCATATGTTGGGAGGACACTTTTCTGGCGCCTTGCCCATACGCAACCATTAATGATTTATGTGCAAGAATATTGATTAATCTTGGAATCCCACGACTAGCAATAAAAATCTGCTCAATAACACGACTATTGAATAACGCAGCACCAGCATACCCCGCCGTCAACAATCTGTGCGAAAGGTAAGCTTGAACAGCCTCTTTACACATAGGCTCCAACGCATATGAAAATATAATCCGCTGTTTAAGCTGCCGGATTGACGGTCTTTCTAACATTTCATTTAATTCTGGTTGCCCAAAAAGTACTATTTGTAATAACTTGGTTTTTTCTGTTTCTAAGTTTGTTAATAAACGCAGTGCTTCCAATGATTTTTCTGGCATCGCCTGTGCTTCATCAATCAACAAAACAACTTGCTTCCCTTCAGCCGTTAATTCAATCAGTCTTTCATTAATAAGCTTAAGCACATTATGCTGATTAGCATTCTTAGAACACTCTAAATTCATCTCTTCAGCTAATGCCTGATTTAATGCTGATGGACCTAAGTTAGGATTTGGTAAATAAGTAGTAACATATTGTTCGTCACTTGATAACTGATTAAGAAGCTGACGACATAATAAAGTTTTTCCTGTACCAACTTCACCGGTAATTTTTATAAACCCTTCACCACTACGCAAAGCCACCTGCAATACATTCATTGCTTGTTGATGACTTGGGTTATTAAAATAGAAACCAGTATCTGGCGTAATCGAAAAAGGCTGCTCACTTAACGTGAAGTGTTCTAAATACATGCCTTCTTTACCTGCCACCATTAAGTGTTCTAAAGCGTTGTACCGATTTTTGAATAGTAGTTTTCCATGCTGCGGGGGTATTCACCACAATAGGGCGAAGCAAAATAACTAATTCACTTTTTCGTGTTGATTCCACTGTATGCCTAAATAAAGGACCAACAATTGGTAATGAACTCAATACGGGTGTCCCACCTACACGTTCACGGGTAGAATTTTGCATTAAGCCGCCAATCACAATGATCTGATTAGATTTTGCACGTACAATACTATCTGATTCTCGCACACTACTTTGCGCTAATGGCAGACTCTGTATTTCACCACCAATGGTAAATGTTTTAACCTGCTCTTCCACTTCGCTTACTGTTGGGTGAATATGTAGTATTACATTATCATCCTCATCAATTTGCGGTATGACATCAAGCGCGATACCCGAAAAGAACGGTGTCAAAATGACTGTTGGCGAACTTGTCGTTGTTGTTCCTGTTACGGTTGTATTGGTTACACCTGTAACGAAGAATTCATCACTACCTACTTTAATAACTGCTTTTTGATTATTAATCGTGGATACACGCGGACTAGATAAAACCTGCACATTACCTTGCGTTTCAAGCAATTCAATAAATGCCGTAAAATCATTTAAATTTAAGGCTAAGGAAAACACACCTCCCAGAGCTGTATCTGCAATACCTGTCAGCGGTGCAACACCCGGCTGTAAATTAATATTGGTACCTGCTGTGTTTGTCACACCAGTACCATCAAAAATACTACCACCACCTGACTGTGTGCCAAGAATAGTTTTTCCTTGCCCAGGTTGTCCAAGTGCCGTCCAGTTAATACCCGATTGAAAACCATCGCTTAACTCAACTTCAATAATTTTTGCTTCAAGAATAACTTGTCTCTCAACAACTTCTTGGGTTGTACCTAAAAATAAAGACACATCACGAATCTCAGATGGCATGGCTCTAACTACAACAATACCTGATTGAGGGTTTACAATAATGCTTCTACCATCTCTGTTACCGATAAGTGTTTGTAAAGCAACTTGCAACTCTGCCCAAAAATCTGCTTCAGATTCTGTTTCAACCTTACTACCTGATAGTTGAGACTGTGTTGTTTGGTTTTGTGTTGACGAGTTTGAACTACCTGTATTACCAGAACCAGACCCACCCGTTGATGTTGACCTTGCAGAAGGCTGTGATATCTGCCCAGAACTCACTCGAGTCTGTGACTTACCTTTCCGTTTCACATTAAGATAATTAACTTGAAAAATTCTAGACTGTAGGCGTCTTGGCAAAACCTGATACAAACGATCTTTTAAACTATATTCATAGCCATATACATCTCGTAGTACCGACATCACACCAGGAATCGTGACATCTTTTAACTTCAGTGAAATTTGCCCACCCACATCAGGATGCACAACCATATTATAAGTCGTACCTTCAACAAGCCCCATGAAGAAAGTTGCTGCAGGCGCATTATCCACACCAATATCAAACCGCGCTTCCGGTATTTTCGCTGCGGCAGGAACACTAATATTAATAGGTGGCAATAAAGCATCACTCACTGACTGAGGTGTCTCAGCAGTTACTTGAGAAGAACTAGCCGTTTCTTGCAGCACTTTATCAATTTCATCTGCTGTATTGTTATTTTTAGGTCCTGATGTAGAGCAGCCAGACAATGAAACCATTAACACAATACTTAAATGCAACATGTTCTTTATGATGTTAGATTTCTGTCTATTTTTTTTATTCATTTTCTTGCTACCCTTGTTAACCCTAATTATCTCGTACAGTTTTTACTGTCACGGGAAATAATTCCAGACTAATAGTTTCACCACGATGTTTCAGCTTAACTACCGTCTCACTAATACTTTTGATTCTTGCACCTGCCAACGTATCACCTACTTTTACTGACTGGCCATTTATTATTGCGATGCTACGCTGCGATGAAATAAGAATAGAACTCAAATTCCAAATAACTTGTTCATCTGCATTTTTTACTGAAATGCTCGCAACATTAGGCGGCAAGGTAGGATCATCCAACTGTGCCTGCAGTGACTGACTTAATAGCAGACAACTAATAACAACTATCAATTTCTTTATAAAATTAAACACCAATCCAAGCCTCGTTTAGACTTAAGGTTTTAATTGTAATAATGACATGTGCTTTTGGATATTCCTCTACGCTGAAATCAACGCTACCCCAATAAAATTGCTGTGATAGTTTTTCAAGCTCCTGCATATAATTCAGTGTACTTAAATACGATCCTTGAAACTCTATTTGCAATGCATGTTGATAAACACCCGGCAACGCAGCTTTGGTACGTTTAGCATCGTTCTTATCTAGGGTTTTAGAATCACCTAATGGCTTCGGCGCTAGTGCCTCAACCCGAATTAATTTCAAATCCGTTTCACGTGTTAACACTTCTTCTAAGACTTGAGCCATTTTAGCCGGATCGATTAAATCTACCGTCATTTGTCGAAGGCGCTCATTAAGGCTTTGCATTGCGACACGTATCGCTTCAATATCTTTTAATGTTTGTGCATCCGGATCAGCACCGGCTCGCTTTAAAACCTGTTCTTGCTGTTCACGAACACGCGCTAAATCTTTATTCTGCTTTTTAACTTCAACTTGCAACTGCTTAGCTTGCACGGCCAATGGATCGAGTAATACTTTTTCCCAAATTAGAAATACTGAAAATATAATTGCAAATAAAATCAAAGCTCTTTCACGCAAGCTTTGACTATCAATCCAGTGAGCTAATTTTTCTATACGCTGTTTCATTGTTCATCACTCGGTAAGGTTGTGCGTAATGAAAAATTAATAGCGGCTTTATTATCCTTATCGCGCTGCATGTTAAATATTTGGAATTTGCTACCAATAAAGCTATCTTCTTTTGATAGCGCCTGTAAAAATTGTGGCACTAATTCAGGCTTTAATGTACTGCCATAAATACCAATAACATCGCCACCGCTTTCAAGTTCTAACCGCTGCAACCACATACCTTTTAAATGCTGCCGAGCTATACCAGCAAAATAGGAAGAGAACCCTTCACTATTACCAATACTTCTACCGGACAATGTATCAACAAGATATTGCTTAGCTTTAAGTTCACTTTGTAAATCTTTTAGTTGTTGTTCAACCAGACGGCTTTTCCGCTTTATAGGATATTCAATGGCTAATCTATCAAGCTTTGCTACTTCTTTTACTTGTTGTTGCTGTAAACGTATTTTTTCAGTTGCCAGAACGGTAACATTCCACTTGGCATAACCATAAATACCAACTAACACTACCATCGCCGCAACTAATACAACCAACATCGATGAAGCTGAAAATACTTTTTCCTGCTTACGGAAACGTGGCTGATAGAGATTTATTTGCTGTTGTATCGCCATGACTACAACACCTTTTGCTCATAACGCAATGCTGCACCAATTGCTAATAAACATTTTACTTGTGCAGATTTTGTAACAGACTCATCACTTTCCAATATACTGTTAAAGTCCAGCATGCTAACCGCAATACCTAAATTAGCAGATAAATAAGGCAACACGCCTGCAACCTCTTGCTCCATCGGCGCAATCACCAAAGACGTTATTGGCGGCTGTGAAAAATGACTTTCGTAATAATCGAGCGAACGCTGTACTTCCAGAACAATTTTATCTAAAGACTGTTCTGTTTGTGGATGTAATTCGCCGTTACCTGACTCTGGGATCATTTTCTTTAACCCCACATCAATGTTACGCGACAAATATAAAGAGCCCTGTCTCGTCAGAGTAATTATACCCGCGTCTGCCGAGAGATATAAAAATGCCACACCACGAATGTCATCATCCAGCAGTGAAGTAATATTACGAATAGCGAGTTCAGGAATATCGATCGTATCTAACTGCAAAGTTGTTTTTTCTAACTTTGAAATATTAGTATGTACCTTGGAAGCACGTGCAGCAACGGCATACATTAACCGCGCCCTTCCTGGTGTTGCACCCTGTTCTGGTATTTCAAAAACATCGATCACTGCATCATCAATATGAAAATCGATTAAATCTTTAATTCGCCAACGTACTGCCGCTTTTAATTCGGCAGGTTGAACATCAGGTGCTTCGATTAGCAATAAACTATGTGAGTGTGTATCGATGACACAGGAACAACGACTATCATCCAAACCATATTCTGATACAACATCATTTAGCTTTGCCGACGAGTCTTCACCATCACCAATCGGAGCAAAATGACAAACATCTAATTTAGGAGTATTGGAATCATCACGGACAATTCGAGCGACAGCTACCCCATCAGGGTCTAGAGATACCCCGACTAATCCACGGCTCTGTGTTTTACGCTTTAATAACGAAAACAGAATACTGTCCTCGGTTAAACCAGCCTATTACTGGTTATTAATAAAAAATACCGCCTTTGAAGCTAAACATGCCTAGGCAACTATTTTAGTAAATATTACAGTTTGTAAGGCCTTGTAACTCAAGTAGTTTCTAAGGTTCACATAGCAAGCTATTGTTGTCAATATATAAAATAGCTTGCTAGGCCCGTTTCTCTTGCTTTATGACAGCCAATAATCACACACGATTCCCAGGAAAACAGCCATCCCAAACCAATTATTATGTAAAAAAGCCTTCATGCACTCTTTCGGCTGACGTTGCCATATCAATTTCTGTTGGTACAGTAACGACAAACTTGCTATCCCGAGCCCTAGATAATAAATAGCACCTAAATCAGCTTGTCGTCCAACCAACAGTAATACCAACATCAAGAGCAATTGAATCGCGCCGATAATCAGCCGATCCGCTTCACCAAACAAGATAGCGGTCGATTTCACCCCAACTTTAAGATCATCTGCGCGATCAACCATCGCATACATCGTGTCATAGGCGGTTGCCCACAGAACCGTTCCCGTTAAAAGTAACCAGGCAATCAAAGGCACTTCGCCGGTTTGAGCTGCAAATGCCATCGGCACAGCCCAACCAAACGCCAGGCCAAGGAATACTTGAGGTAAATAGGTATAACGCTTCATAAAAGGGTAAAGTGCCGCCAAACCAACCGCTGCAATAGATAAGCGAATCGTCAACAGGTTCATAAACAACACGAGTATGAAGGCTGTAAAACAAAGACCAACAAACAGCAACAATGCTTCTTTCTCAGAGACTCGACCAGCTGTAATCGGGCGATCTTTAGTACGGGCAATATGCTTATCTATTTTTCGATCCGCATAATCATTAATTACGCACCCTGCTGAACGCATCAGAATCACACCTAATATAAAGACAATACTTACACCTAAGGAAGGCCAACCCTTCGCAGCAATAAACAGTGCCCATAACGTCGGCCATAACAATAGGTAAATACCAATCGGGCGATCTAACCTTGTTAGTAGAATATATTGCGCAAGACGCTCACGTGTTCGGCGAGAGAATTGCTGGCGATAAAGCTTACCAATGATGTGAAGCAAATTTTGCATAGAGTATGATTATCGCTAAGCTTAAAGATTCAAGCCAATCTTATAGTCTTTACGGGTGATTAGGAATATCTGGAAGAAAAATCTCACTGACTAACAACGGTTTACCATGAAGTCGAAATACCGATCGCCGCCCCCAAATACTCTTTGGCTTTTTCGATAGGCGTTGCGTTGCACGTTTATACAGTTTTTGTCCTGAACCGATGCAAGCAAGTTCAACTTCACTACGTTGCATACCCGGATCCGCAAATAACACTGCTCCCAAGGGCTTATTACCCAAATGCATCAAACGTCTTTCTCTACCCGACAAGGTCGACATAGGGATTACGGTTCGCGCAAATACCCATGGCTTATCGTCACAATAAAGATAAACTTCACGTAATAACGCGCGTCGCCCTTCCGGCAAACCCATGCAACGTGATTCATTGTGATGCGGCACGACCCAGGACTGACGAACAACCTCCACCCGAAACTGTCCTTTGCAGGCTTGTTGCAAGCGTCTGGTGAGTGAAGTGGGGTCAATAATCCAACGCCACCAATCAAGCGGCACACGACTGCGTAAAATATGACCTTGTTGATGCCAAACAGGCTCTCGATGATGCATTCTTAAAATAACGACTCAATTAATCCAACACACACTTTATCATGCTGACTTAATAAAAGTCGCTATGTAGTTTAGAGGGGGTCGCGGCCATCCGTTATTGCACATCGCGAGACAAGCGCTCTGCGAGACGCTTGTAATTCGGCGCTGCACAACAACAGATACCCGCTCCCTAAACAAAGGTAGTTAGCCTAAAATCATCAGCAATGAGAAAAATAGGTCTCTGGAACCTAATTAAATAAAACAAAGGTAATTAATCTTGAATCATCAGCAATGATGTCAGCATTTAGCTGATGGCTGCTCAAAGAATCTCTACGAGTTTCATCATGAGTACCCTAACCGGAGGTTCAG
>JALTKP010000282.1 GCA_027078075.1 Gammaproteobacteria bacterium
CCGAAATCTGCCGCCCGGCGAAGGTTGAGCAGGTGCTGAGCTCCATCAAAAAGGCGCACGAACTGGGTATCCACGTCGAAACCCGCACCAACATCATTCCCGGCAAAAACGACGACCCGGAAGAACACTACCGCATCGCCTGCTGGATTCGCGACAATCTGGGCGCAGACAGCCCCTGGCACATCACCAAATTCTTCCCCGCCTACAAGCTCAGCGATGTGCCGCCGACGCCGGATGCCACCCTGTTCGCCGCCGAAAAACAGGCGCAGCGGGCAGGCCTGAAGTCGATTTACGTGTATAATGACAAGGGTTGCGACTGCGCGACCGAAAACCGGCCTGTCGAGTTTTACCTCAACTGCCCCGTTGAAGAAATCCACCAGGTCAAAAAATGCGCCGCCAGCTGTTGCGGCGACGATGGTGTGTTACTCAAAAAATACGAACAATCCTGAATAACGAATAACGTTTGGTGATGGTGTTATGACAAGAATGGTGAATTGTGTTGTACTGAAACAGGAAGCTGAAGCGCTGGACAAACCGCCGCACCCCGGCGAACTCGGCCAGCGCATCTACGAAAATGTCTCTAAAGAAGGCTGGAAACAATGGCTGGAGCGCCTCACCACCATCATCAACGAAAACGGCCTCAACACCGCCGACCCGAAAAACATCGAACTGATTGAAAAACACATGCTCGGCTTCTTCTTCGGCGAAGGCGACTACGGCCAGGCGCCCGCCGGCTTCCGCGAAGGCGGGGGTGGGGGCAAAAAATAGCCTCTTCTACTCAGTGACGAATGCTGTTTAAGTCAAGCGCCTTTTTCAGCTTTTGATCTGAATAACTACTCGTACAATTTAGATCAGTAGTTTGCGTACCAACTGTTGCACAACCAACTAATAAAAACGTAAAAAGCAACAGCGCAACATGATTTTTTTCACATGTGCGTTCATAGATACGGCCCCATTTATGATGCTAATGTTAAGGGTAAGTTGCGCCGTTTTTGGCGTCAACTTGACCTGCTTGTTAGTAGAACTATGTCGTTATGACGAACCCATCTGATCTACCATATTTAGTAATTTCATAACCGCCTTTCCCAATTATTTCATTAAATAACTTTTCTACTTTATTCTGTGTGTATAAGTAGTGTGGAAATCGAATGTTTGTTTCAGGGTCAGTCCACCAATGAATAATAAATCCGTCCTTGTTAATATTATTCGCAATAAGCGACTTAAAAGCCAGCTCTCTATTTCTCTCGTTATCCGCATTTGGAAGGGTAACTATAAGTACGCCATTAGCATCCAATAGCCTTGTCACATTGATCAGAAAAGTCTTTGGAGAAACAAAATGCTCCAATATATCACTAAGAACTACCACATCATACTTATCATCAGATCTTTTTGCATAATCAATAGCGTTGCATACATTGTATTGATTTCCATGTTTTGCCTTGCTGGATGCAGAATTTATAGAAGCAGGCGAAATATCTATTCCTGTGACCTTTATATTACTTTCATTAAAGAAATGCTCTAGTAAGCCGTCTCCACAACCCACATCCAGAACGGTAATAATTTTAGTCGAATTTTTAGCTATTGCATCAATTTTCTTAGCAATTGATTTATAACGCTCACAGTATGACTCTTTCTTTTCATTGTTAGAGCTTGACATGATCTCTCTTCTGTCTTTGTATGTGCTCGAATATGCATTCGCTAAAGTTATGTCTATAGCCTCTCCTAATTTATCTTCCATAAGGAAATTCGTTCCACCTAATGATGCTTGTTTGAATATATATACTAAAATTAAATATGTAATAATGAGTAAAGAAACCATAAAAAAAATCAACACATTCGTCATGATAGGTTGGTGCTTATCATTATATAAAGGCGTAAGATTTAGGTAAGCATCATATAAAAATAATAAAAGCACTAGGCCAGCAATAACTAATATGAGTTTTCCTGTTTTATACAGATGCGAATACCTATCTCTTAACGTTTCTATTTCTTCCACTGTAAGTAAATACGAAGGATGAATATTCTTTAGAAGCTCAGAAATTATCTTTGTTTGAATTGGATATTTTCCAATGTGTTGAATTAATGGCATGAAATTATCAGATAACTCAATGTCTCTAGCGCGCAAAGAAGTTCGCAATTGATCTTTACGGTCATCCACAAAGCTATTTATTTCTTTTAGCTTATGTAAAACAATGCCAGATGCGATAACTATGAATATAAATAACAGCCTTATATACGAACTGAAGTCTTCCATTAGTTGTTACCCGTCTTTTTCTACTAACGCTTGTTATACGGGCAGTGTCGGCCCGTACATCAATATAATGACACTCTGATATTTCTTGATAAGTCATTGTATACCTTCACACTACCCAATTCGCACCCCATTATCAACCGGTGCATATATGGGCGGTTAAATTCCTATCAGTAGATATGGTTCGCAGATGGAATTTTGCAGCGCCTTCTGCCTCAATCCGGCACAGCACACAAAACTGTGTGATCAGCAGATAATACATTGCGCTGTGCAGTTAACGGGTCAGTTTTCGCCTTTTGCCAATAAGCAATATGAATATCTAAGGCAAATGTTTCAGGACACTCGCAACCGATATCATCAAGGTCATCGGATCGATGGCGGATTCACTGAACCCGTAGCGCAGATAAAACCGTCTGGCATCGTCTGAAATGGCGTGCACCAGTATGCCGCGTAAGCCGACGTTGTTAGCGACCTGGAGTGTGCGTAGCATGGCGTCTTTCAGCAGCGCTGATCCAATTCCTTGTCCTTGAGCCGTTTTGTCAACCG
>JALTKP010000283.1 GCA_027078075.1 Gammaproteobacteria bacterium
TTGTATCGATTGGTTATTTTGCCTGTCATTGGTGTCATGTCATGCAAAAAGAATCATATCAAGCCGCTGATACAGCGAAAGTATTAAACCGTAAATTTATTTCCGTTAAAGTTGATCGCGAATTAAACCCTGCCTTAGATGCAAGAATGATCGAGTTTGTGGAGAGAACTCGAGGTTATTCTGGCTGGCCGTTGAATGTTTTTATTACTCCTGATGGCTACCCTCTATTTGGTTTAGTTTATTTGCCACATGATGACTTTAAAGCACTCGTCGAAAAGCTAGCTAGTTATTGGGAAAAGGATCCTGACGGACTAAATGCAGATGCCAAGTTAGCCGCCAGTGAATTGGCGCCTGCCTATATAGATTTCTCAAAAACCACATTAACTGAAAAGCTTGATAAATTAGGAGAGACGTTTGTAAAGCGTAGCTTGATTGATGCAGATAAATTTTTAGGTGGTTTTGGTGAACAAAGTAAGTTCCCTTCTGCACCGCGAGTCATGGCATTGCTCACACAATACCAAAAAACAGCAGATGAAAAACTTGGCAAATTCCTAATAACCACTTTAAATAGCATGCAAAAATACGGTTTGAATGATTCATTAGGCGGAGGTTTTTTTCGCTATACCGTTGACCCACAATGGCATGTGCCACATTTCGAAAAAATGCTTTATGACAATGCCTTGTTAGCGAGTCTTTATTTTGATGCGGCAGAAGTTTTTGATAGATCTGATTACTTGGCAACAGCCTTAGCAACAACGAAATTTATGACTGAAACCTTAGGGACTAAAAGTGGCGGGCTGGTTGCTAGCCTTTCAGCTGTTGATGATAAGAATGTTGAAGGTGGATACTATCTTTGGGATAGGGATGAAATTAAGAATAACTTAACCGCAAAAGAATGGGCAGTAGTTGAGCCTGCATGGGGAATATTTGGTACGCCTACGTTAGAAGGGCTTTTTTTACCGGTTGCTGTTAGTGATTTTGATGATCTTGTAAAAGAAAAAACAGTTGTGGCAGCAGGTATTAAGCAGGAAGATTTAGCAGGCTTACTTGAATCTGCAAAGAAAAAACTACTTGCGATTAGAGCTAAACGAGGTTTGCCTGTTGACACAAAACGCTTGGCTGCATGGAATGGTTTAGCTTTGTCGGCGTTTGTTAAAGCAGCTCAAGTTACAAAGACGAATAAAGATAAACAGGCGGCGAAACGTTTAAGAGATTTCCTTGTAAATCAGTTATGGGATGGCAAGCAATTAATGCGTGCACGTAATGAACAAGGGAAGCAAATTGGTAAAGCCGCTATTGAAGATTATGCTTTTGTTGCTGCAGGCTTATTTGACTGGGCAACTTATACAGGTAACAAGCAAGATCATAAGTTGGCAATTGAGCTAACAAGACAGGCATGGCAACGATTTTTTGGACAACAGGGATGGAGGCTTAGTGAAGAAAACTTGTTGGCTTATGGAATTAGTGAGCATGTAATCGCAGATGGCCCTATGCCTTCACCTGCCGCCATTATCTTACAAGTAACACAAGCGATTTTAGAGCGAGATAGTAATGCTAAATTACCAATCAATAAATTTAAAGCAGTGCTAGCAGCAAGTGAAAAGGATGTATTGGATGATCCTTTTTGGTTTTCAAGTTATGTGGATGTACTTGAAGAAAGCAGAGAATAACGTAGGCGGTGTAAGCTCAGGTATATAATTGGTATGAGCAATAAGCTCACCAATAGTGAGAAAGATAATCCTGAGATAATTGTAATCGCTAATGGTTGTAACATTTCAGCACCTTCGCCCAGTTTAAGAGCAAGCGGTAGCATGCCGACTACCGTGGTTAAGGTAGTCATTAGAATTGGTCGTAGTCGCAATTTTGCAGAAACAATTACGGCTTCATAGATACCTAGCCCTTTGCTGCGCTGTAATTCTATATATTCAACCAATACAATCGCATTATTTACTACAATGCCTGCCAGCATCACTAATCCCAGCATGACCGGCATAGAGAGTGGAATACCGGTGACAAGAATACCGATAGCAACACCAATGAGAGCAAAGGGCACGCTAAGAAGTATCAGTATTGGATTTAATAGTGACTCATACTGTATTGCCATGACGACAAGTACAAGGAATAGCGCCAGTGCAATCAGGACAGCAAAAAGTTGCTGGCCTTGTTGTAAGGCATCTTTGGAGCCACCATCATAAAAGCTATAGCCATCAGGTAAGCTTAACCCTTCAAGACGTTTATCAATATCAGCATGAACACTGCCAGCAATACCACTAATAGAAGCACTGATCTCGATATAACGTTGTTGTCTGTCCCGTAAAATTTGCGCAGGGCTGGCAATGATTTTGATGTTAGCCACATCGCTAAGATAGATAGCGGGGCGCTCACCACTTGAGCTAAACAACAAAATAGAATCCAGATCGGCAGGCGAGGTTAATTGGTCACGCGGTAAACGAAGCCTGATGTTATAACTGCGATCGCCATCGATAAAGTCACTTACAACACTACCTTCCAAGGCATAGCGCATTGCTTTGGCAATATCCTCAATATCTAGTTGGAGTGTAGCGGCACGGTCACGGTCAACGACAATAGCCAGTTCCTGGCGTACTTCTTCTGATGAGTGTTTAAGATTGCGTAAGCCTTTAGTTCCGCGTAATCGTTGCATGATTTCTTCACCAATAAGATTAAGGGTGTTTAAATCAGGACCTTGGATTCGTAAGCTAAGATCATCATCACCCCGGCTCGTGCTAAAACCACGGATGCCATAAGTACGAAGTCGAACCTGAATACCCGCAAGGTTTTCTTTACGGATAAGCTTATTCATTTTATCTTTCCATTGTTCACTAGTGAGCGTGCGTTGACTCACGGGTACAAGTTGTACCGTGAGTGTACTTTTGTTACTGGACTCATATTGTGAGCGACCAAAGATAAAACCACCAACAATGGTAAATACACCGGTAACTTCAGGTTGTTGGTGTAATAAGTTTTCTATACGTTTAACGCTCTCATCCATTTCTGATAATGAAATACCTGGATCAGCACCTATACTGACGCGTAACTTACCATCATCAAATTTGGGTAAGAATATTTGTTTATCAGGGTTGAATACAATAAAAACACTGGCAATTAAACTAATGGTTAATACAGAAAAAACGATTAGTTTATAAATAGGGGCTGATAACACGGATGAAAGTATCTTAGTGTATAAGGATTGAAGTGCAGTAATGAACCCGTCGATTGCATGGCGATACTTATTAGTGCCTTGTTGCGGAGAATGTGCAGCTAGAGCGGGTACCAAGGTTAATGCTACTAACATTGAGGCAACGATAGCAGCGGAAATAGTAAAAATGAGTTCACGAAATAGTAAACCAACTAGCCCACCAATAAATAAGAAGGGCAATACTGCAGCAAGATTTGTGCTGGTTGAAGCAACGATAGCACTATTTACTTCACCTGCAGCATTAATCGCAGATTGGTTTTCTTGTTCGTATTTGTCGTCCTTTGACGAGATTTCATCACGTTGATGTCGAGAAATATTTTCAAGCATCACAATGGTGTTATCGACCAACATCCCGATACCAAGTGCAAGCCCACCTAATGTCATAATATTAAGCGTGAGATTGCCAAGCCCCATAATAATAAAGGTCACCATGATGGCGATAGGGATGGCGCTACCAATGATAAGGGTATGCCGGAAATTTCCAAGAAATAAATATACAACCAGCATAGCGAGAATCGCACCACTTATGGCCGCCATGCTGGCATTATTTAAGGCGTTACGGACATAAATAGCTTGATCGTTTACATTTTGAACTGTGATATCACTAGGTAGTAAGTCTTGTGTTTGCAGCCAATCGAGTTGTTTAAAGACGGCGTCGGCAACATTAACCGTGTTCGCTGCAGGCTGTTTTTGAATAGAAATTTTAACACCGGGAATATCGTTGTAACGAACTCGTAGGCGTTCATCTTCACTGCCATCAATTATCTTGGCAATATCGTTAAGCTTAATACTACTACCATCTTTTAGCGAAAGCGGTAAATCAGCAATTTCTTGAACGGTTTTGAATCGCCCAGAAGTACGGCTGATAATTTCTTGTTGTTGCATAATCAATCGGCCAGCAGGGGATTCCACATTACCGCGTTGGATAGCTGATATAACATCATCAATATTTAGCCCAAGGCCTGCAAGTCTATTTTGATCTGGCTGGATAAGAATCTCACGTACAAGACCGCCACCTACTTCAACTGAAGCCACCCCCGGTAAGTTGAGAAACCATTTGCTGTAAGTATTATCGACCCAGTCACGAAGTTGAACTGAATTCATTTTGTCAGAGCTAATGACATATTCGAGTACAGGGATTTGTGATGGATCGCGTTTATAAATAACGGGGGGTTCAATGCTGGTAGGTAAAAAACGTTTGGCACGATCAAGTCGGGTGCTAGCATCGCGCAAAGCAATATCAACATCTTTACCATAGTCAAAAGAAAGATCGACTGCGCTGCGACCTTCAGAGGTACGGGATTGAATGCTAATCGCGTCTTCAGTAATGGCGAGTTGTTCTTCGAGTTGGCGGGTGATGCGATCTTCCATCACACTAGCCGGCACGCCAGGATCTATTATTCTAATGCGAACATCTGGATAAATGATATGGGGTAGTAAATTAATCGACAAGCGATCTAAAACAAAACCACCTAGCACAACAATGGCAAGCGTGATCATAATCACCCCAATAGGGTGGCGAATAGACCAGCTAGCTAGTCCTCCTGAGCGAAAACGCATGGGCTGTGGCTTTAATGGTTTCATTATTTTTGAATAGCGGTGCGAATTGTCTTGCCAGCTTTAAGGCCTAAAAAACCTTTCGTTACTATTTTTTGACCCACATTGATACCAGTGAGAATTTCAATTTTATCGCTGAAGCGAAGACCTGTGGTTACCTGATTACGAGAGACTTTATTTTTGTCATTAACAATAAAAACATAACTGCCTTTATTGTCCTGACGCAGAGCTCTAAAAGGAATCAGTAATCGATTTGCGAGTTTAGAAAGTAAGGTAACGCGACTAAATTGCCCCGGTCGGGCATTCGTTGGTGCGGGATTTAAAATGATTTCAACAATGCCATTTCGTGTAGTTGGATCAAGGGTTGGATGAATTCTTAAAATGCGTCCCGTAAAATGTTGATTAGGTAAAGCATCGATTCGAACATCAACTTTGTCATCTAGCTGCAATGAGCTGATGAGTAAGTCAGATACCGCAACCTCAGTAATAAGCGTTTGGGTATCTATTAAAGTGAGCAGGTGCGTGTGTCTAGGAGCAACATCGCCAATTTCAGCAAGTCTTTCACTGATAATGCCGTCAATAGGGGCTTTCAGTGTCATGTATCCAAGTCGAGTAGCCAATAGACGTTGTTCGGCTTCAGCTACATTAAGCGCAGTTTTGGCACGATTTACTTCATCTTCAGCAACAAGACGTTTTTTACGTAATTTTTGTAGACGTATTAAGTCTTGTTTTGTTTGTTCAAGAGTTGCACGGGCTTTATCAAGTTGTACCCGTAATAGATGGTCATCAATTGTAAGAAGAATGTTACCCTTTTTGACATGATCACCCTCATAAAATGGTAGGGAAGTTAAACTTCCTTCTTCTTGATTGAAAATACGTATCGTTTTGCGTGCCTTAAGCGTACCGGTTCGCTGACTCCTATGCTGGATTGGAATTAGTTGTGCTGTGATCAGCTCAACTAATTGTGCGGGACGACTTGAACGTGCAGATTTGTTAGCGTTAGAATTATCAGAACACCCAAGCAGAATCGTCGATATAGCCAGAATAATACCGGCTCGAAAAAGCAACTTGTTGTATTGGCTATGTTTTATCATGGATAATTCCCTGAAACTTGTTATAAATCATATAGTAATTGCTAGTGTTTGTAATGGTTTTTGATTTGAATCAGAGTAGAACTTGTTAGTTTAGTGAATCAGCTTTAGGATAAGTTAGATTTAAGGCTAAATACCGAGCTTATGTCGCTGTTTGGCTCATTGTGGTCTATAAATAAGTAGTAACAAAAGTTAAGTATAAACAGAACCTGAAATGCGGGAGAGGCAAAGAATGCTGAAAAGACAATGGTGGAAGTCGCTGCGTGTAGTTGGTTTTATCGCTGCTGCAGGATTAGCTTGGAATAGTCAGGCAAATGCGGCTGAGAGTGATGTGATTACCTTTACGACGGCGCCAACACAATCACTAGCGCAAACAAAGAAGATTTACGGACCATTAGTTGAATATTTAGCAAAATCAACGGGTAAAAACATCCAGTTAGTAGCAGCACGAAATTTTCTTGAGTACACCAGTAAAATGCGTAAGGGTGAATATGACATCATTTTTGATGGACCGCATTTTGTGAATTGGCGTATGGAACACATTAATCATCAACCTATTGCGCGATTACCAGGTAAATTAGTGTTTGCAGCAATTGTTAAAGATGGTGGAGTTATTAATAATGTGAAACAACTTATTGGTAAGAAGGTATGTGCTGTAAACTCGCCTAACCTCGCTACATTGATGATTTTAGATTCTTTCCCTAACCCTGTAAGGCAACCCGTTATCGTTTCTGCGCGGAGTTTTAAAGATGCCTTTAAATGTCTCAAGTCTGGAAAGGGGCAAGCTGCCTTTTTGCCATTGGGCTTTTGGAAGAAATTTAAGAAAAAGGGCAAAACAGGTGGTCTGAGAGTACTCTATACGACCAAGAAAAATCCTTTACCAACACGTACATTTTCTATATCTAAGCGGCTTGATGCAGCGACTATAGGTGCAATTCAGCGTGCGTTGCTTAATACCGAGGGTCAAGAAGGTGCGCAACCGCTATTAAAGCGCTTTCGTCGTAAGAATTTCGTAGATGCACCGAGTAGTGAGTTTAAAGGTTTATCTAGGTTATTGCTTTCTGTTTGGGGTTTTCACGAATTGTAATATAAATTAAAAGGTTTTTATAAAGGCGCTATTAAGCGCCTTTTTTTATGGAAAATAGATAGCAAGATGCCGTGATATTTATAAGGTAAATTAAATTATTTAAATGTCGATAACCAGAAGGTAGGTAACCTATAAAAGCTAGGATGGCTTGTTGAAATGAGACTGTTTTTAAATAAATTTTATAAGGCTACAGTTAAAAATAAAATGACGGCATTTAATGCGGCATTTAGTATCGTAATTATTTTGACAGTTGGGAATTTATTATTTAATGGCTATGAGGCAAAGAAAATCACATCGGAAGCTGTTAGTGACTATCATCCCCTTCATGAGCTTTCAATAAAGATAAAGACATCAATTAAAGAAGCTCACGCTAAACTCGGTTTTTATATTTTAAGTAAAAATGATGAATATCTGGATGGGTACTATAAGTATATTTCTTTAGCAAAGAAACATATGGGTGATTTGGCAAAAAGAGTAAAAACAGATGAAGAAAAAAGTCAAATTTCATACCATGTGAATAATGATATTATTATTATTTCAGGAATGTTTGATCAAATAATAAAATTACAAAATGAAACAATTAATAATTATCCGGGTTTTGAAATTGCAAATAATCAAGTAGAACCACTGGCTCGAGAAATAGCAGGAATAACTCAATCGCTATTAGATGATATGCGAAATCAAACCGATGCAAATAAAGAGCATTTAAGAATATTAAGTGATTTTTCCTTTAGTTGGGCGAGGATGAGAGCAGAAATAAGAGGTTTCCTTTCATTTCGAAATCAATGGACAGAAGACTTATTAATTTCTAGATTAGAATCAGCAGAACAGTATATTGCAGAGATAAAGAAGTCAGATGAGATGGATTTTTTTGTCGAGGATGGGATTGAAAATATAGTTGAAATTTTACCTAGGCTTAACGATAAAATGAAGTTACTTATTGTTACTCATAGAGGTAAGCAGTGGCGCAAAGACATTGTAATTATGGAACAACAGTTAAAACCACTTTTAGTTGATATTGATCAAGATGTAAATTTATTAATTGAAACATATAGCTTAAAGAACAATAAAGTGAGTTATGACGTATTAGAATTGATGGAGCTGAATTATAGAGACGGTATAGTCTCTATTTTTATCGTAATATGCTTAAATCTTCTTTTTTATATTTTTGTACGACGCTCAGTATTTATTCCACTGGATAGAATTGTTAAAACTATGAAAAGTATTGCAACTGAAGGTAATCTTGAGCATACATTACCAACCGACAGTAATGATGAGTATAGCGATATCGGAAAAGCCTTTAATGATTTTATTAATAAGATACGTAGCGTAGTGAGCCTGGTAATTAATGCATCAAAAAATCTGGTTAGTGAGTCTGACAGGTTGTCAGGAGTAACAAGTAATAGTGAGCAACGTGCTGTTCAGCAAGAAGAAGAGATTAAAGAAGTATCACATACTTTTCAAAAATTGAACGACAGTATGGAGATTGTTCAGTCAAATACTAGTGCTGCAGTAGAGGCAGCCAATGAGGCAAATAGGCATTCTGAAAATGGGCAGAAAATTGTTGGAGAGACAATTAGTTCTATGGAGGCTTTAGCAGGTCAGGTCGATATAACGCATAGTAAAATTGAAGAACTTTACGAAATGAGCAATAAGATTGGAGAGGTTGTTAAAGTTATTCGTAGCATTACAGAGCAGACAAATTTGTTAGCACTGAATGCGGCAATAGAGGCGGCACGTGCTGGTGAGCATGGGCGTGGATTTGCAGTTGTTGCGGATGAAGTACGTACATTATCTAAAGATGTACAAAAAGAAACAGACAGCGTTGATGCACAAATTGCAGAGTTACAGAATTCTGTATCAGAGACCTTAGAAAGCATGGTGCAAAGTAAGAGTCAGACAGAAGTAAATGTTGGAATGGTTGGAAAAGCAGGTGAAGCACTTAGAGAGATTTATACTTCTGTGAACATTATTACTAATATGAATGTATCAATAGCAGATGAAATTAATGGGCAAAGCCAGCAGTCAAAAGTGGTACTTGATAAGCTGCACTCAATACGCAATATTGCTGAAGAGTCGGCTGGTTCTGCTCGTGATGCCTCTGCGTTAGGAAATGAATTTAAAATATTAGCACAACAGCTAGAAGATATGGTGCAACAATTTTTATTGAGTAACCAAGAAACAGAAAGAGCTAAACAGGAAGAAATTTCTATTGATGATATAGAGTTATTTTAATTTTTTCTTTATTGCTTGCTTAATAATGGGGAATAATTACTTCGGCACTATAACCATCGACGTGCCAGCCAGCCGATAAATTCTAATATACGCCCTGCCCAGAAACGGTTGTTCCACTTCTTTTTATGAATTTCCTCTGAAAATGTCAGGTCGGTATAAAAGTCCCCTTGGAGTTGTTTGCATGTTTTGTGATCGCGAGTAAAAATATTTAGTTCATAATTAAGAAAAAAACTTCGGTAATCAAGATTAGCGGTACCTAGAGTTGCATAGTTACCATCAACAATTATAGTTTTACTGTGTAACATGCGAGGCAAGTACTCGTAGATTTTTACTCCTGAAGAAAGTAGTCCATCGTAGGCTGCATGTGCAGCCCACCTTGTTAATTTCACATCATTTTTTCGTGGCACTAGAATTCGAACATCTATTCCTCGTTGAGCGGCATCTTGGAGTAGTCTTTGAGTGTACCGATCAGGGACAAAATAAGGGGTAGTAAGGAAAATAGATTTTTTCGCTGAAGTAAACATGGCTTCCAACATGCAACGTAATTGAAATCGGCAATGTCGCGTATTATTGGGAATAAGCTGACTATCGGCATCTGTTATTGACGGTGGTAACCAACGATGATCGCCTTGCCAGAAGTGCTCAAATAAATCTGCTGCAACGGAAGCTAATGCACCAGTAATTCGGATATGCGTATCACGCCAGCGTTGTTCCCCAAAATATTGCAGCGAAGATTCTCGGTGAATATTGAACCCACCAATAAAGACAATCTGTTTATCAATGGTTAATAACTTCCTGTGATTGCGTTGGTTATATTTAAAAGGCTTTCTCCAGTTCCAGCGATGAAACCAATGTAACTGAATTCCATTTTTACGTAGCGTGAAGAATTTATGCCCCTGCCTAATAAACATTGAGCCTGCAGCATCTAAGTTAACCTGAACAACAATACCTTCTTTAGCACGAGTAATTAGAGCATTAATGAATTGTTTACCTATTTCATCATAGGCAAAAATATAACTTTCTAGTTGAATCGTATGTTGTGCATTGGCAATGTCGTTGAGCATGGATTGATATAGATCATCACCTTCAATAAACAGAGTAAGTTTATTGCTATCAGTTGATATAGCTGATGGGGAAGAGATATCCATGTCTAATAAGACTAGCAGAAATAGTTGAGGCTAGAAAAATTCTAGCCTCAAACAGAGTTGGTGGGCCTACTTGGACTCGAACCAAGGACCAAGGGATTCACTTATCCCTGATATTTCTATCAGGAGCGGACTATCTCATCACCCTCAACATTATTTGTAGGGTGCGGGAAGCTTGAACCTGTTATTAAGGACGCTTGGTTTCCACCAGTCCTCAGGTAGTCTCTGCACCTTCCGAAAGTGTACTTTCGGCTTGGCTCAGGATTGCCATCAGCCTATTTTCATAGCTGTTAAGGTTTCCCTGAATTCATCCCGTTCATTCTATATTTTTCAATATAGACGCACCATTTTGATGAGTCCCCTGCTCTAACCAACTGAGCTATAGGCCCTAAAAA
>JALTKP010000284.1 GCA_027078075.1 Gammaproteobacteria bacterium
GCCGGTTTGGAATGGGCACTGTTGAGTGTATTCAGTGCCGAAGATGGAAAGTGCGTAGCCAGTCGCCCAACCTACCTTACACATCGGCTCCGGAACCTGCGAAAGGTCGCCAGTGAACATTCGAATATAATCGGCAGACTCTGCCATGCTATCGGCAAAGCCAAGTTCACGGAAAAAATGTTTGCTGTGTGCAACGTACTCAGGATCAGCGATTGGCGTGGGATTAACAGGAACATAATGTCCCATGAAAACTTGTCGTGGTTCGTAGTCAATGCCGTTCACCTTCGCGTCAGGATCGCAGTTGAGCGACTCCATGAACGAGTAGTTCGCACATTTTGCGAGATCGTCTAGTGTATTTTTCATAGGATAAGTGGGTCAGAACAGAATGTACTGCATAACATAGTATATCGCGGCAGGTTCTTCAATTCATAGGACGACCCACTCCTTAGTCACATTGAAAACTGGCTATACGTTTGATCTTCCTTAATGATAGGATATGCAATCTATGCATTAACCCTAATGATAGGATATGCAATCTATGCATTAACCCTGTTGATAGGATATCAACATGATAAAAATACAACATATCTATAAGCTAATACTGTGCCTGTTGATACTAGCAGGACTGTCTACTCCTCTGCTGGCTGATGATACAAGCAGTATCCCCAATGAAGAAACAACGACTTCCCGTGAACTGAATACGATTTCAGGTAATATTAATTTTACAGTTACTGCAAACAAAGAACTCTGGCAAAACAGCGGCATGCTCGTTCGTAATGGTCAGCAGGTGCAACTTAAAGCATCAGGGAAATGGCAGTTTGGAACATTTTGTAATGCAACCGGTCCAGATGGGCAGGGTGCTGATACCTTATTGTGCAATGATGCCTTCAATAAACGAATTGCAAACAAGCTAAACACCTCCGCACTCATCGCTAAAATTGGTGAAGATGGTGAGCCTTTCAAAATCAACGACCAATATGAATTCAATGCAAAACAAGATGGCCTACTCTATTTTGCTGGCAATGATATTCCCGGCTTTTATTTTGATAACAGCGGAACAATAAACGTCAGTATTGCGCTATTAAATCCTCCACCTGCACAAACACCTACCATTGCCAAATCTACACAAACTAAAACAACAGCGCCTATGCAAGCCACCAATAGTAAACGCTGGGCAGTCGTTATCGGTGTTTCTCAATACAAAGACTCGCGTATCCCTTCGCTTCGTTATGGCGCTGCGGATGCAAAATCATTTTACGACTGGCTAGTTGCCAAGGATGGTGGCCGCTATGCCCCTTCACAGGTCAAGCTGCTTACTGATAAAGATGCTACCAATGAACGTATTCGTGATGCGCTATTTAACTGGTTACGTCAGGCTATTGCGGAAGATATTGTAACGATTTATTTTGCAGGACATGGTTCGCCTGACTCACCGGATACGCCTGATAACCTTTATTTGCTTCCCCATGATGTGCAGTACGACCGCATTACCACCACCGCCTTTCCTATGTGGGACATCGAAACTGCGCTGAAACGTTTTATCAAGGCAAAACGTGTTGTAGTAATTGCTGATGCTTGTCACTCAGGTGGTGTCGGTCAGCAATTTGATGTTGCCCGGCGCAGTATTTCTGATCCTAAACATAATTCTATCAGCCGTGGAATGCAAAACCTCAGCACCATCAGTAGCGGTATTGCCGTTATCAGCGCCTCAGATGACAGCCAGTTCTCGGCAGAAGGTGAACAATTTGGTGGAGGTCATGGTGTCTTCACCTGGTATCTACTCAACGGCTTACGTGGCGAAGCAGATTACAATGGTGACAAACAAGTCACATTGGGTGAATTAATCCCCTACTTATCAGAAAATGTACGTCGAGAAACACGTAGCGCACAAAGCCCAACTATCGCAGGAAAATTTGATCCATCTATGAAGATTGGTTATTAATAGTTTAGGGGCAGAGTCAAAACAATTAAAATGATTAACTGATCTATATTAGAAACAATTGCTCTCTGGTACCTGTTTTTTTTACCTGTTTTTTCCTGTTTTTTCTGCGGTATATTAGGAACAATTTTTCTCTGGTACCTATTCTTAAATTTAATTAATTGGAGCTAAGCCTTCCACCATCACTAATAGTTCACCTGTAATTTCAACTAACTCTTTCAGCAGCTGTGGCGTTATTTCTAAGTGCCCCTCATACTCTGCTAGGTTTCGTTGATTATGGCATTTAGCCAATAGTCGCCATTTTACTTTTTCCAATCCAATCGTATGTTCTAAGCATTGAAATACTAAATAACGATTATCAGAACGATAACCATGCCAACGCATCGCGGCTAGTGATAATACATGCGCAGCACCATAGGCTAAGAGGAAACGCCCTTCTTCAGACACCGCCTCTAGCTTGGCATCCTGCAAACGTCGTTTTGCAGAAATAACCATTCCATCAAACTCAGCTTGATTTGGTGGCTCAACCTTTAGTCTTTTTATCTTTACCAGGTTTTCTAAATTCGTTAAGGCCATCTTCGCTTCCTTTCACCCATAATTTTGGTTGATCCATCAACCGGGTTAGAAATACATTCTTTTGTTTCATTCTTTTCTTAATTTGTTGCACTGTATAAATCGATGGGTTTATTGGTCGACCAAGCTGCACTTCAGCATCCGCAAGTAAATCCATCAAATCAGCATACGCCAATGATTCTGTTACAACCAGCAAATCAATATCACTGCTTGTCATCTCTTCACTCTTGGCAACCGAGCCATATACAAAGGCAAGATCTATTGCCGAA
>JALTKP010000285.1 GCA_027078075.1 Gammaproteobacteria bacterium
AACGGCTGCTTTTTCTCTTTCTAATTGCTGAGTAAAAATGATAGTACGTCCGCTTATGGCACGTCAGCGACCATTTTTTACATTTGACCCGACTGCCTACTGCTAAGGACGCTGAACACCACGAAGCAGACGTTTCTAGATTTTAATTTGCCAATCAGAATGATGGGAAAGCGGACGTTTATAAATCTGAATATGACGCGAGAAAACGGTCCTTGTCTCTCTTGTTTTTACCGTATCGGAATCAAATTCAACGCTGATATCGGGTAAATTTTGCGCCTGAGCAACAATAAAATACCCAAACCAAAAAGCCACAATGTGCCGGGCTCCGGGACACTGGTGGTTTGATCTGTGGGCGGCATGGCCAGGTTTGCCAGTGAATTGATGTCATACACATCGCCCCCCGAGCGGTTGACATAAAAGCTCCCTGTTAGATCATAGAAAATGGATGTGTCATCAGGCAATACGTCTGGTACAGGTAGTCCTGAAAGGTCGAGTCCTACTCCGGCAATGGATGTCCCCCCAATATCATTGGAAAAGAATTCGCCGCCACCAAAAGCATTATACGGGCCCGCATTGATAAAAACGTCTGAACCATCGATGCGTATCGATCCGCCGCTATGGGTCGCCGTTTCGCCACCGATATTCAGCTCGAACAAATCAATAATATAGCCAGACTGGTTCAGCCCGATATCGACAAGGGCGGCATCGGAATCATAGGTAACTGAATCTCACAGAACCGTTACCACAGGCACATCGACATAATCCCATTAAACCTCACCCGAGAAGGTGAAGGTTATTGGGTAGGCGTTCGCGGCTGTGCCAGCCGTTGCCAAAACCAGCGGCAAAAGCACCCTGGTTAGTTTTCTGATGATTGTTTTCATTTTCGCCCCCTGCCTTTCGATATTTGGTACCGGAGTCAATTTGACTCCGATACCAAGGTGCTTTAACTTTATCATCGGATTCAATGCCTGAATCATGCGGGCAAAACATTTTTTATCAGTGATGCGTAGCGGTGATTTGTAAATACCTCAAACTGTAAATTTCTGTATCTGTACGATTATTATTTATCCATTAATAATCCACTGCAAGTGTAAATAAATCTGTCCCATTTTTTCTTGATTCAACCGGCTAAACACCAGATTTAGCAATTACTTTTAGGCTTCCAAATCTTGGATAAACAACTTCTCCATCACTGGCGAATGGATTTATTGCAGATTCTTGAACCGCTATCTCACTATCACCGGGATTAATAATATCAAAAATTATTGTAGCGATACTGGATTCACCCAACACGCCCTCATAACTACTGAATAATATATCATTTACTTTTCCTAATGAATTATTTATTTCTCCATTACGATTAACAAAACCCCATATTTCTGTATCAACAGAAACACTTTTTACCGATATTTTTGATGGATCATATGATAACGAAATTCCTCCACCTTCAATCGTAGGCAAATCCTTCATGTTTAAACTGATTTCTATCACCTCACCAACTGATCCGTAAATTTCTGAAGTTTCAAAAGCAACATTTACGCTAGCAGGTTGTTCCTTCAAAGTTGAAGCTGACTGAATTTGATTCGATGATGCTGAATCTGACGATTTACATGCCACATTTAAAATTGAAGCCATGCACATCACAACAACAGGAACCAGTTTTTTTAAATTGATTTTTGATTTGTATTCCTTTTTCATAAATTTACCCTTACTACGGTATTAGTGCCGATGGCCCAGGTTGTTGGAAAAACATTCGTTTAAACAGCCCTAAATCTAATGAGTTAACTACTCCATCACCATTGATATCAGCAGCAACATTCCCAAAAGTGAAAAACGCCTGCTTAAATAGTCCCAAATCAATAGCATTAACAATACCATCATTATTTAAATCTGCATCACAATGGTTACCGTAACCATCTGCGTCCGTATCAAGCTGGGATGGATTTGAGACATTTGTGCAATTATCAATATTATCAGCAATGCCATCTAAGTCAGTGTCAGACATAGGAAATGCTGGCCCACCAGGATCATGGATAATACCGTTTACGATTTTATCTAAATCACCTAAGTCACCATCGGTTAAAGACAATATTGCTCTATTTCCATCGAAAGTAACATTTGATGTGTAATCAATTAATGTATTGGTTACTGTATCCAGCATTAACCATCGTGTACCTTGCGGTAATATTTCAGGAAAATGCACAGTTACTTCAATGGTTGTGGGGTTAAGTGGTTCAAAGCCAGCATCCACAAAATCAACAGTGAATTCAAACATACCATAAGGCATGTTATTATCTGTTAACAAGTTGTTGGGTAATTGATTTAGATCCACCGCTGATAAATTAGAAATGATGGTTCCTCTAGGGTTTCTTATATTTGTACCATAAACATCAAACCCTACTATTTCTGCATTTATAGCATCATATGCAACCTTAATATCCTCTAATGAGTCATCATAGCCATTGCTATTTATATCAGTGGGTGTATACACCTGATATTGATCAACAACACCATCATCATCACCATCATATGCACTAATACCTTTTATAGTTAATGTCTCAATTACTGACCAATTTGACCATAAACCTGTGCTATCCCGGTGTCTTGCTCGAAAATAGTAGGAATTGCGAAGTGGCAACAATCCATTAGGAACATTAAAGACGGTTCCATCATTAACCATTTCAATACCTGACCGTATACGATCAATCAGCAGAGAGCTGAAGGATAAGTCATTTGCCAACTGCCATTGATCCGCACTAATCG
>JALTKP010000286.1 GCA_027078075.1 Gammaproteobacteria bacterium
ACGTAACTGTGGGTTTTTAATTGACTCACTTAGGCATGAACCCAAGGTTGGTCCAGGTTTAACTTGTGCCGTTGAGTAAACGTAATGTACTTCAATTGTGTCACCAGCACTAAGTGAACTATGTTCGCTTTTGCAAGCAGAATGTCCAGTTGGTTTTAGTTCAGACGAATTTAACTTGCCAGAATATTGGTAGCCACTCTGGTAACCTTCGCCATTACCGTTACCTGCGTATTTAGTAAATTCACCACCTTTGTGTTCAGCATTTTTGTGGAAATGAATATTACAAAGGTTCATTTTTGTCGATGCAGGTGACGTACCGAATAGTCTTTCATTGTTTCCTGCAACAGAATCAATATCACGTGGTGATTGAGGACCGAATCCTTTTCCCTTGGTGTTTTTAGCGAGCATGGCTCGTTGTTCAGCAATGACGTTATCTGATACCGCGTGGTGAGAGCCATGTCCACCATGGGTGTTTTCGTTGGCACTGACTTGCATAGGAAGTAGCGTTACGCTTGCAAGTGCAATGATTAGTTTTGCCTTCATAGTTTGCTCCTTAGTAAATGATTGAACCGAGTGGTTCATTTTTTTATGTTGCATCTACTTTTTGTTAGTAGCTTTTTATTATAATGTTTCCATCTTTTGTTTTTCTTCTTCGAGTCTTTTTAGAATAGATTCTAATTCTATGACGCGTTGACGTTCTTTGTTGACCACGGCTTCAGGGGCTTTGGCAACGTATTTTTCGTTAGCGAGTTTTTTCTGGCGCATTTCGAGTTCTTGTTGGGCTTTGCTGATTTCTTTTTCAAAGCGTTTCAATTCAGCTTCTTTGTCGATAAGCCCTTCGAGTGAAATATGCAGGGTACCGTTTTCGCCGACTAGTGCAGTAGCTGATTCAGGGAGTTCGGCATTGCTGTCAACAAAGTCGAGAGATTCAATGCGGCTGATGTTCATGCTGGATTGAGCAGATTCTTCAAGTACGGTTTGTTCAGCACTGTTGAGGTTTTGCACAATCACTGCCAATGGCTTGCTGGGTTTGATGTCGCGTTCACTGCGAATTCGGCGTACACCTTTATTCAGTGACATAACCAACTCGGTTTCGTGTATGGCGATTTCATCAACTAGATCTATATTCGGCGTTGGGTAGCTTTGTAACATGATGGTGTCACCATTTTTACCCGCCAGTGGCGCGATCCGTTGCCAAATTTCTTCAGTGATGTACGGAATGATCGGATGTGCTAAACGCAGTAGTGTTTCTAATACTTGTACTAAGGTGCCGCGAGTACCGCGTTGAGCCGCTTCACTGCTACTGTCTGATTGCAGTACAGATTTAGACAGTTCTAAATACCAGTCACAGTATTCATTCCAAGTGAAATCGTAAATAGCTTGTGCTGCATGATCGAGGCGGTAGCTGTTGATGGAATCAATGACTTCTTTTTCTACTTGCTGTAGGCGTGAGATAATCCAGCGATCAAAGCGATTTAATTCAACATCGTTACTATCAATGCCGGTGTCTTTGCCTTCGGTATTCATCATTACGTAACGTGCTGCATTCCAGAGTTTGTTACAGTAATTTCGGTAACCAGCGATACGGTTTAAATCAAATTTCACATCACGTCCGGTTGATGCAAGTGCGGCAAAGGTAAAGCGCAGTGCGTCAGTACCGAAGGATGGAATGCCATCAGCAAAATCTTTTCGAGTGGCTTTTTCAATTTTCTTTGCCATCTCTGGTTGCATTAAACCTGTGAGGCGTTTTTGAACTAAGTCTTCAAGTTCGATGCCGTCGATGAGATCTAGTGGATCAAGCACGTTGCCTTTTGATTTCGACATTTTTTGGCCGTGACTGTCACGTACCAAACCATGAATATAAACTTCTTTGAACGGTACTTCGTCCATGAACTTCAAACCCATCATGATCATACGGGCAACCCAGAAGAAAATAATATCGAAGCCGGTAACAAGCACACTGGTTGGGTAAAATGTTTTAACTGCTTCAGTATTTTCCGGCCAACCTAAAGTAGAAAAAGGCCAGAGTGCTGATGAGAACCAGGTATCAAGTACGTCTTCGTCTTGTTTAAGAATAACGTCATCACTTAAGTTATGTTTTTCACGAATCTCGGCTTCACTGCGACCAACGTAAACATCACCTTCTTCATCATACCAAGCTGGTATGCGGTGTCCCCACCAAATTTGGCGACTGATACACCAGTCTTCAATATTACGCATCCATTCGAAGTAGGTGTTTTTCCAGTTGTCCGGTACAAATTTGATGTCGCCGTTTTCAACCGCTTCAATAGCCGGCTGAGCAAGTGGACCTGCTTTCACAAACCATTGATCGGTGAGTAATGGTTCAATTACGGTGCCACTACGATCGCCGCGAGGTACCATGAGTTTGTGATCAACAACATCACCTAATAAACCAGCAGCATCAAGATCTGCAACGATCTTTTTACGTGCTTTGTAACGTTCTAGCCCTTGGTATTCTGCAGGGATTAACTCAGCATGTTCGTCTTCTCTACCAATGATGTGTGCATCTATGGTAAAGATATTAATTAAACCACCATTTGGTTGGTTTAATAATGCTAGTTCGTCACGGTGATTTTGCCAAACACCGTAATCGTTAAAATCATGTGCGGGGGTTATTTTTACACAACCCGATCCAAATTCAGGATCAACGTAATCGTCTGCAACAATCGGAATCTTACGACCACTGAGTGGCAAGGTAATTTGTTGGCCGATTAAATGTTGGTAGCGTTCGTCACCGGG
>JALTKP010000287.1 GCA_027078075.1 Gammaproteobacteria bacterium
TTGCCACATTGCCAAAGGACTCTTGCGGGTAGCGATACGTAACTGATTTTTCGACATTTTTTCTATATCCAATGGCATTAAGCCGAGTGAAATATGATTGCTATGTAATAAATATTCTCTATCTTAGGGATATTTTACGCCATCCGCACTGTCTCAGGCTATAATAAGTCACTGTTTCGAGCGTATTTTTATGAATATTAAAACGACAAGACATTTTCTCATTGGTCTACTCAGCCTGGTTCTGGTTAATTCAGTGCATGCCACAGAAGTAGAATTGACCGAATTGGTTAATTTCAAAGCGGATGCTGCTGAAGCCAAAGCCAAAAACCTACCCATTTTACTCATGTTTTCAGCGACTTACTGTGGATTTTGCTCCATTGTCAAAGAAGAATTCCTAAAACCAATGAAAATAAGCGGTGACTACAGAGATAAAGTCATTGTTCGGGTACTCGAGCTTGATTCAGGTGATGATGTCATCGATCTCAATGGTCAATCGGTTGATCCTGAAGAGTTCGCTCAACGCTATAATGTGCAGCTCACTCCAACTCTTGTCTTTATTGATCCCAATGGCAAAGAACTTGTCCGAAAAATGGTCGGTGTCACCACGGTTGATTTCTATGGCGGCTATCTTGATGAGGCCATAGATGGCTCATTGCTTGAATTGCGTGGTGGTCGCAAGCTCACTCAAACAAATAACTAACCGCGTTCTTTTAACAAGCGGCGTAATTCTGCAACGTGTCGGCGGCTAACGTCGATTCGTTCTTCACAGCCATCTAACAAGACATAACTGCGCCCTAGACTATCGCGCTCAAGACCGATAACTAATTCGATAGCGACAATCGCATTTCGGTGTACACGAATAAATTTATTCGCAAATTCTTCTTCTAATGATTTTAAGGAATCATCAATTAAAGCCATTCCACCTGAGTGACGCATTTCAATATATTTTTGATCGGCGCGAAAATAACGTACCTCTGACACGGGGATTAACTGCAAGTCTCCCCGTGATTTAACACTAATATGAAGGCGTGTGTTTTTTGCTTCTGCCGTTACGTATTTCAACTGGCCATGCTGCAAAGTCGATGCTGTTTGCAGCGCCCGTTCTAATTGTTCTTTTTGAATCGGCTTTAACAAATAAGCAATCGCCTGTGCTTCAAATGCCGCCAGTGCATGTTCATCATAGGCTGTTGTAAAAATAATGATGGGTGGCTTTTCATGTTTAATTAAATGTTGTGCGACTTCCAGGCCATTCATGCCGGGCATTTTTATATCGAGTAATAAAAGATCCGGTTGTAACGCCACTACTTTCTCTATTGCCTGCTGCCCATTTTCAGCTTCACCTACCACAGAATAATCATGATTAAGTTCGTTTAATAGTGAAATTAAACGTTCCCTTGCTAGTGCTTCATCGTCTACAACCAATATTTTCATGGCTATCTTTCACCTAGCATATCAACAGGAATAGTAATGGTTGCGATGTATTGTTTATCTGCTTTATTAATCAATAAGTGTGATTCCCCTTCATATAAAGCCTCTAATCGTTGGTTGATGTTATTCAATGCGATTTGATTTCCTTTAGCAGACGATTCGCATTGATCATTCGTATCATCACAAGGGTTGATTACTTGTATTTCTAATAATTTATTTTCGTCTTTGTGTTGTATGTTAATAGTGATAATGCCACCTTCGGTTAATGGTTCAATACCATGTATAACGGCGTTCTCAATCAGTGGCTGCAACAACAAAGGTGGCAACATGTCTTCTTCTATATGACTATCTACGTTCCACGTCACCTTCAACCTTTCACCCAGGCGTAACTTTTCAATTTGTAGATAACTTTTACAAATCGATATTTCTTCTTGCAAGGAAATTTGTTTTTTTATGTCTGATAAACTGGCTCGAAATACCTGTGATAAGTTTTCAACCGCCTGTTCCGCCAGCCTGGGATCTGAACGAGTCAAACTTGCAATGATATTCATACTATTAAACAGAAAGTGCGGACGTATACGCGCTTGTAAAGCTTCTATCCTTGATGTGTTTTCAGCCAAAACAGATTTGCTTGACTGATATTGCAAATAAAAATAACGCAATGTCAGTAATGAAACAATGACGCTAATACCTACATTGCGTAGTAACAAATCAAGGTGTGCGCTCGCACTGCGCTCAATACCGGGTATCACGATATAGTTAAAACAAACTTCGGTTACTAATACTGTAATGAGGTTGATAAGTATGAAACTAATAATGCCCGCTTGCTGATTTTCAAATTTCGCCAAAAAAGGGCGGCTCAAACAGAGCAATAGCACACTGATGAGTGCCACCCATTGTACGAACAAAGAGATTAAGCCCAGATTCTGCCAACCTTGACCCGGTGTGCTACCAGCCAGGGTTAGTATAAACGCCAGCATTTCTGCGATAACAATGACCAGCAACAGAATGCGGATATTGCACAAATCCGGCAAAAACAGCCCATCCAGTGGTGCTGGCGGCGTAAATTGAGTCGATTTTTTTATGTCTATTCGCTTCATCTGGTTCCTAAAAAAGCAAAATAATTGTTTTCTCATCAAACAGCTTCAAGTTTAGCAGTCTTTTCACTCCTCAACAGTCCACCCATCGACAGAAATCGTCTATACTGCGCGGAATGTAAATCATTGAAATGACAGTGACTATGAGCGATCAAGACAAAAAACCATGGGGCGGTAGATTTACCGCTGCGACAAACGA
>JALTKP010000288.1 GCA_027078075.1 Gammaproteobacteria bacterium
CCTGCCGCAGTGCCAAGCATTAATTTTCTGTCCGGAGGTTTGAGCCCAGAGCAGGCAACAGTCAACCTCAATGCGATCAATGCAGGTTACCCACAGGAGCCCTGGTTGCTGTCTTTTTCATATGGTCGTGCGTTACAGCAGCCCGTGTTACATGCCTGGCAGGGCAAGGCAGAAAATGCGACCGTAGCACAACAGGCCTTATTAAAACGTGCCCGACTCAACGGTGCTGCTCAAAAAGGCGAATACCAAAGTAGTATGGAAAACGAATGAAGCAACGGTTGAAAGGGGAGTCTAAACCCGTTGGCACTCTGTCACTTAATCCTGCTGTGGATATGACTTATGAAATTCCTCATCTGCAAAAAGAACAAAAGGCCCATGCGGTAAGTACACGTTTTGATCCCGGTGGAAATGGCATAAACGTAGGTCGAGCGTTGAAGCGTTTAAGTACGCCTGCCCAAAATTATTGTGTGATCGCCGGTGAAATAGGTCTGTTGTTAAAACGACTCTTAGGGCAGCAGCTTGATCATGTCGACTGTGAAGAAGTGGATGGAGAGACCCGTATAAATGGCACCTTGATTGAACTTTCACCCTGGGAGCAATATGAAGTTGATGGCATTGGGCCAGAAATTCCACCGGAGCATCTGGAACGATTACTGAATCGATTTGTTGAACATAGCGCTAAAGGGTTTGGTGTTTTGACAGGCTCCTTGCAGCGAACATTGCCCACGACTTTATATGCCGATCTGGCAGTAAAAATTCAAGAAGCCGGTGGTCAGGCAGTGGTTGATTCTCACCATGAAGCTTTACGTCAGGCAATTAATTCAGAGCCATTTTTAATTAAGCCAAATCATTATGAGTTGGAGACATTGCTTGGTCTTAAACTAGACAGTGTGGAAAAAATAGCAACCGAGGCTCGTAAACTGCAACAACGTAACGTTAATTATGTTTGTGTGTCACTGGATAAAGATGGTGCTCTATTGGCAGGACCTGACAACTGTTATTACGCAGGTACTCCTGACGTAACTGTTCGCTCAAGTGTTGGGGCTGGCGATTCTATGGTTGCTGCATTGGTGGCTGCTTTTGCCCATGGGCTATCGGTAGCAGATGCTCTACGAATGGGAGTTGCCTGTGCTTCAGGTACGGTTAGTCAGCCAGGTACTGAGTTGTTTAATTTATCCGATGCTGTTGAGCATTTTGCTAATATCGATGTTCATTCTCTCGACATTTAACAAAAAGCCTTCCATTGGCTATAAATAATTCCTTTTCTTTTATCATCAAAACCACAGTCCTTAGTCGTGAATAATAACTAGACGGTTAGTGGTATCAATATCCACTACTTGACCTGCTTCGTGGGCAACTTTTGCCAACTCAATCAGTTCAGCTTCATCATTTGTTTGCGCCAGTGATGTCAGCGTGTTTTCGGCATGGCAGTCTATATGTTGAATTGAGCCTTTACCTGCTTTACAAGCGCATGTGTCAGCATCAATATCCAAATTAAAACCCTGAGGCATTTGCAAAATAACAGGTTCTTCTTGATGAACTTGTGCGATGGCTCTTTTTGCACTGATCGAGCCAGCCCATTCCAAAGTCGGCATATTACTGTAGTCACGCATGATTTATTCTCCTGTTGTGCGTTTAAAGGGTGGGCAATATGACTAATGGGATATTGCCATGTTTAAAACGTCATATAATGCTACCTGAGTTACTGAGGTGAGTAGCAATTTATCCTATGGTACCCTAGATATTTTGTTTCTCACAAGGCGCTTTTCGATGAGGCTCAAGAAAGTGATGCAGGCCAGCCTGGCCACGCAAGGTAAGCAACCCAAAATGCTACGCCGAGACCAAAGACTGGTAGTAAATCCCATTTGAAATAACGTACTAGCACCAAGGCTGCAGCTCCTAATACGAAGGTTTCCGGGGCAACGAAAGTGTGATGCCCAAGGCTCAGTACTACAGTGACCAGCAAACCAACAAATACCGCCATGATCCCACGGATAGCACCGCGTACAGCTCCAAGGTGACGAACGTGAACAAATATTTCACTGAATACTATTGTCATTGCAAATAGTTCTTCTACGGTTAACCAGCCTTTTTTAACCGGAACGGTTCTTAAATTCTGAAGAATTGCCATTCCGTATGAGGTTATTCCGAGTATCATAAAGGTCCAGAATAAATTCAGAACTCCGGGAGATACAGTATCAGGTGCTGTGGCAGAAGCATTATGTGTTGAGAGTTTTTTATTCATATTTTTCTCACTAATATAGTCGCATATAAAATATTAACTGCCAGAATTTTGCTGTTTGAACTTATCGGTACTAATCTTTTCAAAGATGATTTCATGTGACAGGTAGCGATCATTAGTAACACGGATGTCATCGAATTTATTGGCATATATTGACAGTGTGTCACAATTGTAGCGTATAGTTTTTGTTGCAAGCCTTAAAAATATTGCCCGGATAAAAAAGCGTGTACTGCTACCTGGGTTACTGAAGTGGGTGGTAGTTTCATTTAAAATTATAAACGAGTCGAATCATGAATAGATTTTCCATTAAATCATATTATGAACCATACTGTTAATTGAAAAGTCCGATATATGATGAGGGTGTGGAGAAACGGAGGATCATTATGGATACCGCGCGTCAAAAACTTGATCAAGTGGCAAAGTTAACGCGCCGCCTTAAAAAAGAATATCCAGTGGAAACTCGTAGTTTCTTACAATTTTT
>JALTKP010000289.1 GCA_027078075.1 Gammaproteobacteria bacterium
AGTTAAATAGGAGTTAAATAGGTACCAGAGACCTATTATTCAGAGACCCGTTAAAATTAGGAGAAAGCGTAAGCAATTAGCCCGATCGGGTCATAGATTAAATCACCTACAAACTATAGGATATTGATAAGGAGTCTTTACTTATAGAGGTGTATTACGATGAAAACTTTTTTAAGTCTTACTTTTGCATTGAGTTTATTCGCGGGTGTTGCTAATACCTCGTATGCTTCATTGATATATAGCAATGATTTTGATGGTGGCGAGAGTTTTGCTACTGGTATCTCAGGTGGATTTTCAGGTGTCGTTACAACTGAATCAGTGCAAGGTTTTGGGGCATTGGCTGAATTTGGTGGTTCTTTTATACGTAATACATTAGATGGCGATCCGGCACCGGCTTCCATTTTAAGTTTATCGGGATTGTCGGCATTTCAGACAGTGGGTTTACAGTTTTCATTAGCCATTATTGATTCATGGGATGGTTCTTCTTTTCCGCCAAATCCTTCTCAGGCACCTGACTTTTTTAATGTAGATGCTAACGGCAGCAGTATTTTCATGGAGTCATTTACTAATTTAACAGATTTAGGTGGTGTACAATCTTACACGGGTGATGCACTTGCTAGTGAAGTTCACCTTGGGTTTACGAATGGGGTTAATCGCCAAGATAGTGCGTATTTGATTAATCTTTCCGCATCAGCCGACAGCATGGGGAATTTGGTGTTAAGTTATTTCGCTAGCGGTTCTGGTTGGGTCTCTCCTGGTACTAATGGCACAGATGAGTCGTGGGGGATTGATAATGTGACGGTAGTTAGCACTGTGCCTGTGCCAGCGGCAGCGTGGTTATTTGGTTCTGCATTAATAGGAATGTTTGGATTTACACGCCGGAAAAAAACTTAATTTTTAAGCATTCTAATAAAAGCCGCCACCGAAAGGTTGGCGGTTTTTTTGTAACGTAGTTGTGTAACGTAGGGTCGGACCAAGATAACCCATTAATTTAAAAGTAAATTAAGCTTAATAATGACCTGATTAATCGCTTAAAACAGCCATATTACAGGCAAAATAATCATTGTAAGGTATTTCAGGCTCTTTCAATATATACATCATATACATCAGTAACAGAGATCAATTACATAAGTAACAACTATGTTCTAAGCTTATTTGTTCTGTTACTTTAAATAACAGTTGTGAGTTTTGGAGGTTCATGTGTCTGAACGAAAAAGGATAGCTTTGCTGATTGATTGTGACAACGTGAGTCATAACGCAATTGAAGGCGTTTTAGAAGAACTTGCAAAATATGGCACGGTGAACGTTAGACATGCTCATGGAGACTGGAACAGCCCGTCATTATCAGGTTGGGCTGAAAAGTTACACCCACACGCAATTCGACCCATGCAGCAGTTTGCCTATACGAAAGGTAAAAACGCGACAGATTCCGCCATGATTATTGATGCTATGGATTTGCTCTATAGCAACAATGTTGATGCTTTTGCCTTAATGACAAGTGATAGTGATTTTACTCCTTTGGTATTAAGAATACTTGAAAGCGGTTTTCCCGTTTATGGTTTTGGTGAAAAGAAAACCCCTAAGCCATTTGTTGATTGCTGTTCACCCTTTATCTATGTAGAAAATCTCATATCAGAAGAGGAAACAGATACCCCTCAACAACCAGTAAAGAAAACGAAGAAAGCGTTAAGGATGGACACGGCACTAGTTAGGTTGCTAAGAACAGCGGTTGAACAAACTTCAGATGACAGTGGTTGGGCAGATCTGAGTAGAGTTGCACCTTATTTATCTAATAATAGTTCTTTCTCACCGATCAACTATGGATATAAAAAATTGAGTGACTTAATTAGAGCCACTGAATTATTTGATATGGAAATGAGAAAAGGTGGCAAAGCCATGTACATTAAGGACATGCGAAATTAGAATAATAGGCACTAGAGACTTATCAAAGTTTTACACAAGTATAAAATTTAAATGGATGTTTTATGTTTATGGATAGATTTTACAGCACAAAAGAAATAGTTGTTTATGTTTTTCTGATGCTGCTTCTAATATTTGTGTCATCGGTTGTGTTAGCAGATTCTAAGACGGATAGCGTTAAACTGTCATTTAAGGTTTCACCAGAAAAAATCAAGTCAGAGGCAAAAAAGGGTCGATTCTTGCCTATACCTGTATTTTCAAACCCTGTTTCTATACGCACATTTTTTGCCTCTGTTGTAAAAGCAAAAAAAGAGAATCGCGCTGTGTTTTTTATTGGGGTGGTTGTTGATGCAGAAAATAAGGAATGGCCGAGTGACGCGACAACTGCTCACATACGTGCAGTCCACAAAAAAATGATAAAAATATTATCCGGTCGTCGTAAGGAAAATATTGTAGGTTTTGCTGAAAAATATGGTGTAAGAGTAGCTTCTATTGTACCCATTATTTATAAGCCCAATCAGCGTTTTCGACAGAAGTTAAAAGGAAATAACGTCGCTGTTAATATAGAGTTGGATAGCATATTAATTGCAATGAATGACCATATTATTCCTACCCAGAAAAATGGCAAGTTAATAAAAAAGATCGACCAGCTTCAACTTTATATTGAAGAGTACCTGAAAGAAGGATTACACCTTATTTCAAAAATAGAGTTTTATGACCAATTAGTTAAATATAATGCTGGTCTTAAGGCCAGCATCGAAGTGTTGGAACTTGATAATATTGAGGGTCTTTT
>JALTKP010000290.1 GCA_027078075.1 Gammaproteobacteria bacterium
CACGGTATTGCACTCACCCGAGCCTGTCGCCAGTCTCTATCTGATGCAGAACAAAAAGTAAAAATTCTGCTTGAACAAGACGAACAATCTGAACCAGAGAGTTTCAAAGACAGTGACTGATAACAACGCCTTACAAATACTAATTAAGCAATCTCAGCAACGTGTTGAGAAAATACTCGATCACTGGCTACCTGACGAAAACACGCTCCCAAACGATTTGCATGCGGCCATGCGATATAGCGTCTTAAATGGCGGTAAGCGTGTTCGGGCGGTCTTAGTCTATCTGGTTGGTGATGCACTCAATATTGATATCAATGCGCTTGACGGCCCTGCTTGCGCCGTTGAAATCATCCATGCTTACTCTCTTATCCATGATGATTTACCCGCCATGGATGATGATGACTTGCGTCGTGGCAAACCAACCTGCCATCGTCAATTTGATGAAGCAACAGCCGTTTTAGCTGGTGATGCTCTGCATTCACTCGCCTTCTATATTCTTGCTCATGATCCTGCTATCAAAGCCAATGACAGCAAACGCCTTAAAATGGTCGAATGTCTTGCCAATGCGATTGGCTCTCGCGGCATGGCAGGTGGTCAAGCAATTGATCTCGCCAGCGAAGGTAAAACCCTAACGCTGGCTGAGCTTGAGAATATGCATATTCATAAAACCGGTGCACTTATCCGCGCCAGTGTTGAATTAGCGGCTTTATCTGGTGATTGCCCTGATACCCTTCATAAAGCACTCGACAAATACGCCAAGTGCATTGGGCTCTCGTTCCAGATCCGAGATGATATTTTAGATATCGAAGCAGATACAGATACCTTAGGTAAACCCCAAGGTGCTGATATTGCTCGAAACAAGTCAACTTATCCCTCATTATTAGGAATGAGCGAATCAAAACGCTGGGCAAATGAACTACATGAAGATGCCATTCAAGCCATTGAAATGCTTGAAGAAAAATCAAAGGCTCTGAATTGGCTCTCTAGCTATATTATTGAACGCGGAAATTAAGCTCTAAAAATCACAGTTTTGCCTCATTCTTGGCCACAATTTCCTTGCAACTTGGTCAACAAAGACCGATCATTGCCGGCCTTAAATTGCCTTAAATATCATGACGACGACTGACAAATATCCACTATTAAGCCAAATCGATGATCCCAGCGATCTACGCGAGCTAAAAGAGTCTGAATTAACTCAGCTTACCGATGAAGCACGCCAATTTTTGATTGAAACTGTCAGTCAAACTGGTGGGCATCTCGCCGCGAATCTTGGCACGGTAGAACTCAGTGTTGCCTTACATTATGTTTATGAAACTCCCCACGATCAACTTGTTTGGGATGTCGGTCATCAGAGCTATATCCATAAAATCCTCACTGGTAGACGCGATGCGATGTCGAGTATCCGTCAGGAAGGAGGTCTAGCTGGTTTTCCTAAACGCAGCGAAAGTGAATATGATAGTTTTGGTGTTGGTCACTCCAGCACATCAGTTAGTGCCGCGCTCGGTATGGCAATTGCCTCTAAGCAAACTGGTACCAACAAACACGTTTGCGCAATTATTGGCGATGGCGCTATGACAGCGGGCATGGCGTTTGAAGCACTCAATCATGCCGGTGACTTAGACGCTAACCTACTCGTTATATTGAATGATAATGATATGTCGATTTCACCCAATGTAGGTGGGCTCTCTAACTACTTGGCGCGCGTGTTATCAGGCAAAGTCTATTCAGGCATGCGTGAAGGTAGTAAGAAAGTACTTAGTACTATTCCTCCGGTTTGGGAACTTGCCCGCCGTGCAGAAGAACACGTCAAAGGCATGGTCGTGCCTGGCACTCTATTTGAAGAATTGGGCTTTAACTATATCGGCCCGATTGATGGTCATGATCTCCCTACCCTGATCAAAACACTGCGTAATATGCGTAAGTTACCGGGTCCTCAATTCCTGCATATTATTACCAAGAAAGGCAAAGGCTACGCGCCAGCCGAAGACAACCCCTGTGGTTTTCACGGTGTTTCCAAGTTTGATATGGAAAGTGGTGAAGCACTTTCAAAACCAGGCAGTGGCCCAACCTATACGCAGGTGTTTGGCGAATGGCTTTGTGACATGGCCAAACAAGATCCAACCTTAATGGCGATCACCCCCGCTATGCGTGAAGGATCGGGCATGGTGAAATTTGCCGAGCAGTTCCCAGAACAATACATTGATGTTGGTATCGCCGAACAACACTGTGTCACACTCGCAGCTGGTCTTGCTTGTGAAGGTATTAAACCGGTTGTTGCGATTTACTCTACTTTCTTGCAACGCGGCTATGATCAACTTATTCATGATGTTGCAATCCAAAACTTACCGGTTTTATTCGCAATCGATCGCGCCGGTCTAGTTGGCCCCGACGGCCCCACTCATGCAGGCATGTTTGATTTAAGCTTCCTGCGCTGTATTCCAAATATGCTAGTCATGACACCGACTAATGAAGATGAATGTCGCCAAATGCTTTACACAGGTTACAAACACAACGGCCCAGCGTCGGTTCGTTACCCTCGTGGCACCGGCATTGGTACTCAGGTTAATTCCAGCATGACTGAATTAGCTATAGGACGTGGCTTAGTTACCCGTCAGGGACAGCGTGTTGCCTTATTAGTGTTTGGTAGCCCCCTTGCTGAAGCAAGCATTGCAGCTGAAAGCCTCAATGCTACCGTCGCTAATATGCGCTTTGTTAAGCCAATTGATGATGCCTTAATTGCCAAACTCGCGTCATCACATGATTTACTCGTCAGTATCGAAGAAAATGTCGTCGCAGGTGGCGCAGGCAGTGCTATTCATGAGTCTTTAACCGCTCAGGGCATCACAATGCCCTTGCTGCAACTAGGGCTACCTGACAAATTTGTCGACCATGGAGAGCGAAATACACTATTAAGCGCTTGTGGACTCGATTCCAGTGCTATAATCCGCGCCGTTGAAAACAGGTTAGAGGATGCCGATTGCGTGCCTCAGCCAGTACGCGTAAAATAATCCTTAGTATTTTAGTCAGGTTATAATCATGAACGCCCGATATACGCTGAAAGTTGTTTCTGATTTTGCATCAGCGCATACACTGCGAGACTACCCCGGTGCCTGTAGTCGCATGCATGGCCATAACTGGAAAGTAGAAGCAGAAGTTATTACCTCAAAGCTAAATACCGTCGGCATGGGAATTGATTTTAAGAAAATAAAATCTGCCGTGAAAGAATTAACTGATGTGCTTGATCACCGTTACTTAAACGAGATTGAGCCTTTCGACAGTATTAACCCAACTGCCGAAAATATCGCTGCTTGGTTATACAAGGGCTTAAGCGAACAACTAAACAATGAACATGTACAGGTTAGCGCCATTACCCTTTGGGAAACCGAACGCGCCTGTGTGAGATATACCGAGGAATAAAGAGCATGACTTCTAAAACTTCCGGCAACGATATTGCCGACGTTCAAAACACAGCTGATACACGTAAGATCGCCATCGACAAAGTGGGTATTAAAGATATTCGTCACCCTGTTGTTGTCAATGATCGCAGTGGTGGCCAACAGCATGTTGTTGCTAACTTTAATATGTACGTGAACTTGCCTCATAATTTTAAAGGCACACACATGTCTCGTTTTGTTGAGATCTTAAATCAACACGAACGTGAATTAACAGTTAAGTCATTTAAAGAAATGATGACTGAAATGGTCGAACGCCTTGATGCTAATTCAGGGCACATCGAAATGAGCTTTCCTTATTTTATGAATAAAAAAGCACCTGTATCCGGCGTTGAAAGTCTGCTTGATTATGATGTGACCTTTATCGGTAAAATTAATGACAACAAGCCTATGCTTACGGTTAAAGTCGTTGTACCAGTAACGAGTCTTTGTCCTTGTTCGAAAAAGATTTCAGACTACGGTGCACACAATCAACGTTCACACGTAACAGTATCAGTTGAAACAGCTGGTTTTATTTGGATTGAAGATATTATTGATTTAGTTGAAGAACAAGCATCTTGCCAGCTTTACGGTTTATTAAAACGACCTGATGAAAAGCATGTTACTGAAGAAGCTTACAATAATCCTAAATTCGTTGAAGATATGGTGCGTGATGTTGCGGCACAATTAAACAGTGATGATCGGATTACGGCTTATACGGTTGAGTCAGAGAATTTTGAATCTATTCATAACCATTCTGCTTACGCACTAATCAGTAAAGACAAAATGCAAGATTAAAATTTCTTTTTCAATTTGAGTGAACCACCATCGTTTTTCATATCAAGCTGCCCAAGAAAAGACATACCAAGTAATATGGTGTGTGGACTATCACTATCATTAACGAAAGCTTTTACATTTCTTAAGGTAACACTACCAACCTGTACTTTATTCAATGTAACGCTCCAAGTCTTAACAATACCATTTGCAGTTCGTGCGTAACCACGCTTACCAAACTGACGGAAATCAATCCCAAGTCGACGCGCTTCATTTCGGTTCATTGCGATATGCGAGGCACCTGTATCCACAAGAAAATTAACTGGGAAATTATTAATTGTTCCAATCACACTGAACATGCCATTTTCATCTTTATAAATCGATACTTCAGGTTGCGCATCACGCTTAAAACTTGAACCAATATGACTACCTAGCCGATAGCGATCTCTTACGCCATCAATTTCTAAAACGGCTTCATCACTATTAGAGGAAACCAGTAATACACCTTCGGGCGAGGCTTTACCGATCTTTAAGATGCGCTGCTTACCATCAATCTTAAGCATCACTTTATTACGAAATAAACCTAATACAACAACATCAATAGCAAAGACATCACCAGCAAACACCAGTAATATGAAACCGGAAATCAAGCTTCGCCATTGTACCGAGCGTTTATTTCCTGCGAATATGATAGCGATCACCGCTCGAACGGGTTAAATCAACCATCACTCGTTGTTTGCTCCAGCCATGCTTTTTGTCATGTGCTTCAACATAAATAATCGATTGGTCTGCAGGAATATTAATATTTGAAAGACTACGGGTAAATGGTTGCTCATTGATATGAGGATGGAACAAAACACGCGTTTTATATAGATGACCATTACCATCAACAATTCGCCAAGCATCAGCGTAATGTTCCCAGTTAGCATCAGCATGCTTTAAGGTAACTTCAGCTCGCCAGCCCGAATCAGTTTCTTGCATATAAACATTCAGTATTTCAACTTCATTCGCTTGCGCGAGTTGAGAAAAACTTGTCACTACCGCAAGCATTATTGTTAAAAATAAGCGTTTCACTGGTTTAACCCCTTAATTACTAACAGCCAAAGACCATCCACTAATATCTGACCTTTAGCTATGCATAACGTTCCCAGTATCTATACCAACCAAAACACTAGTAACTGTAGTACAACTGCCGCATAAATGCCTGCTAAAACATCATCGACCATGATCCCTAGGCCGCCAGATACCTTGGCATCTAACCATGATATCGGCCAAGGCTTCCAAATATCAAATAAACGAAATAAGACAAAGCCAATGATAATCCATATTAATCCAGCAGGTGCTAAAAACATCGTAATCAGATAACCAACTATTTCATCCCAAACAATACCAGGGTGGTCATGAACACCGAGTTTTTGTGCCGCAGAACCACACAAAAATATACCTACAAAAAATAAAACCAGTGTGATTAGTGAATAACAAAGAATGGAGAGTGGTTGCATAAACCAATAGAAAGGAATCGCCGCCAATGTGCCAAATGTGCCTGGTGCAAAGCGTGCTAACCCAGTACCAAAACCAAGTGCCAATATTAAAACAGGATCTTTCATAGCAGATAATGGGATAGGCGTAGCTTTCACGATATCAATTCCTTATTTAAGCTCGAAGTAAAATGTTCATAACCTAAATCATCGGGTAAATCCCATTTACCTGTTGAAGTGAAACAACTAATACCCTTCCCTTCTACCACTGTTCCAATTCTTGTTAACCTACAGTGCTGTCTCTCTAATTGTGCTATCGCTGAATCAGGTACGGTAAAGCAAAGCTCATAATCATCACCCGCATTCAATGGTAATAACCAATCACCTTTTGCTGTCAAAGATGATACGGCTTCAGTCAGTGGTAAGTCTTGCAATTGTACATGAGCACCTAATTGGCTTGCATCTAAAACATGCCCCAGATCAGCAAGTAAGCCATCTGAAATATCAATCGCAGCATTAGCGATACCCAGCAATGACTGACCTAATTCTACACGCGGAGTTGGTTGATTTAATCGCACCAAACAGTCTCTATTAATAGTTTCTTTAGCGAGTAACTGACGTAGAGCCAAACCAGCATCACCCAATTGCCCAGATACAAAAATTGCATCACCAACTTGGGCATTACCACGCTGCAAATATTGATTCGATGTAACTGTGCCTTGTAGGGTCAAGCTCAAGGTTAATGAACCACGTGTTGTATCTCCACCTACTAACTGTACTGAATACTGTTTTGCTAACTCAAACAACCCTGCTGAAAATTCTTCTAACCATATCTCATTTGAATCAGGCAATGTTAGAGCTAAGGAGGCCCAACGCGGTACCGCCCCCATAGCAGCAAGATCGCTTAAATTAACTGCCATCAATTTATAACCGATATCAAAGGGGGAAGTATCTTCAGGGAAATGAACACCTGACACCATAGTGTCAGTCGAAACAACCAGTTGTTCATTTGGCGCAAGCTGCATAACTGCTGCATCATCACCAATACCGAGTAACACGTCATCACGGGAAGCAGTTTGTCGGGAAAAATATTTCTCTATCAGACTGAATTCACTGCATGACATATGAAGTGCTCACTGGATAGCAGACTTAAGACTTGCCTTTGCCTTTATTTGCCGCTTCGATTTCAACAGCGCGTAATTTTTTGGCAACCTGATCAACTATACCATTCACATATTTATGACCGTGTTCAGCGCCAAATCGTTTTGCCAATTCAACCGACTCATTAATAACAACACGATAAGGTACATCCAAACAAAATTCGAGTTCATACACTGCTAAACGCAACACTGCTCGTTCAACCGGATCGATTTCATCAACAGCGCGATCTAGAAAAGGAATTAAATGGTCATCTAGCTCATGTAAGTGCAACGGCACTTGTCGGAAGAGTTGTTTAAAATACTCAACGTCGACTTTTTTCATGTCGTATTCGGCAAGAAATTGGGCTTCAATATCAGCAAGATCATGCCCAGCTAATTGCCACTGATACAGTGCTTGCACAGCATTACGTCTTGCCTTGGTGCGTGCATTACTCACTGCCTTCTCCTACTACTGCTATAAAATATCTCACGCTTATTTATCAAGTTCGCGTAATAAATTAATCATTTCGATCACAGACATGGCAGCTTCACCACCCTTATTACCTGCTTTCGTGCCAGCACGCTCAATCGCTTGCTCGATACTTTCAACCGTCAACACACCAAAGCCAACTGGCAAACCAGTTTGCATGCTTACGCCAGCCAACCCTTTTGAGCATTCACCAGCAACAAAATCAAAGTGTGGTGTTGCACCACGAATCACAGCGCCCAATGCAATAATGCCGTCATAGCGACCAGAGGTAGCCAACTTTTGAGCGGCTAAAGGAATTTCATGCGCACCCGGTACCCAAATAATATCGATATCTTTATCTGCTGCACCATGTTGTTTTAGTGTGTGCACTGCACCATCAACTAAAGCTTTAACGATAAAATCATTAAAGCGGCTCGCAACTAATGCAAAGCGTGCACTGCGTACCGACAAATCACCTTCAATTACATTTACACCTGACATGAAAAACCCCTTAAACCTAAATATTTATTCAAAACTAACGTAATCACTAATTTCTAAACCAAAACCAGACAGACCATGCAGCTTCACCTTAGAGCCGAGTACTTGCATGTTGCTTACACCAAGGTCGACAAGAATCTGTGCGCCTAAACCGAAGGTACGTAAATCACCCTGCGCCTGTTGTGGCAAGTTTACACCACTCTGTTGCTGATGGTAATTTTTGATGTGCTGTAAAATAGTATTCGAGTCATTCGAACTACGTAATACAACAACGATGCCCGAACCATTTTTAGCAATGTGCTGCATTGCCGCATCGAGGCTGTGGCTACAATCACGGAAAAGGCCACCCAGCGAATCGCATAAGCTATTCAACATATGCACTCGCACTAATACCGGCTCATCCATATTCGGTTCACCATAAACTAACGCCATATGAACATTTTCATCATAGGCATCAAGGTAAGAGACCAAACGGAAATCGCCGTATTGCGTTGGCATGGTACATTCTTCCATGCGCTCAACGGTTTTTTCATTTTCAATACGATAATGAATTAAGTCCGCAATGGTGCCCATTTTCAAATCATGTTGTTTAGCAAAGACTTCCAGATCATCTCGACGCGCCATGGTGCCGTCTTCATTCAAAATTTCAACAATGACACTCGAAGCTTCACATCCTGCCAGTTTCGCTAAATCGCAACCGGCTTCAGTATGCCCTGCTCGTGTTAGCACACCACCCGGTTGTGCTTTAAGTGGGAATATATGACCTGGCATCACAATGTCATCTGGTGTTGCATCAGCCGCAATCGCCGCTTGTACTGTGGTTGAACGATCTGCCGCTGAGATACCCGTCGTTACACCACGAGAGGCTTCGATTGAAACGGTAAAGTTGGTACCGTGTGCATCGGTGTTATTGATCACCATCAACGGCAAATTAAGTTGCTTACAACGATCTTCTGTCATCGTCATACAAATCAAACCACGACCATGGGTTGCCATAAAGTTAATCGCTTCCGGCGTTACTTTCTCCGCAGGAATAATCAAGTCGCCTTCATTCTCACGATCTTCATCATCCATCAGGATAACCATCTTACCCTGACGCATATCTTCAATAATTTCTTCTATGTTACTTAACGCCATAATTTTTCTTCACAGTTAAAATTCATTACTTATTTAATCTAGTTTGCAGAAGCAAAACCATTTTCTGCTAAAAATGCACGACTTAAATCTGCACCACTGCTACCAGACTCTGCAGCCTTATCACCCAACAATAAACGTTCTAGATAGCGAGCGATTATATCAACCTCAAGGTTTACTTTAGTTCCCACAATAAAATTAGCCATCGTGGTTTGATCTATTGTATGCGGCACAATATTCAACTCAAATACATCACCATCAACCGCATTAACCGTTAAACTAATACCATCAACACAAATCGACCCTTTTTCTGCAATATAACGTGCCAGTGCCGCGGGTGTTCGCACACTGAAGCGCACGGAGCGAGCATCAACCTGACGACTAATAACTTCGCCAATACCATCAACATGCCCACTAACTAAGTGACCACCTAACGCCGTTGTCGGTGTTACCGCTTTTTCAAGATTAACAGCTGAATTCTTTTTTAAATTTCCCAAACCTGTTCGAGATAAAGTTTCACCCGATACATCTGCACTAAAACCATCCGCATGTTTTTCAATCACCGTTAAACAAACACCATTGACAGCAATACTGTCACCCAATTCAACATTCACTAATGACAGTCCCGCTGTATTCAAACGCACACGCTTATCACCACCAATGTCTTGCATTGATGCAATTGAACCCACCGCTTGAATAATGCCAGTAAACATACGCTAGTTATCCTCATACTCGGGTCTAATGGTAAAACGCCAATCAACCCCAACCTTTCTCACATCGTCAATTTGCAAAGTGATGCTTTGTGCCATTTTTTCCAGTCCCGGCAATTGAAACAAACCACGTGCTGAATCGCCCATCAATTTAGGCGCCATATAGACAATAATTTCATCTATCAATTGTTGTTGCAGTAAGGCTCCGGCAAGACCGGCACCGGCTTCAACCAATACTTCATTAATTTGTGACTCTGCCAATTCGTGCATCACAGCACTTAAATCAACACGGCTATCACGTGCAGGTAACATCACAATTTCGGCACCTACGTTATGTAAGGCATCACGTCTATTTGGCGGTGCATCCGCCAAAGTATAAATTCTTACTGTCCCTTCTTGCCTGAATACCGATGATTGAGGTGACACTTTTAATTCGCTATCAACAATCACTCGCAGTGGTTGTTCAGTTCGCCGCTCAGCTTCTTCACAGCGTGCAGTCAATGACGGGTTGTCTGATATTACTGTACCGCTGCCGCTCAAAATGGCTGAACTACGCGCCCGTAATCGGTGCACATCGTCTCTTGCTGCGGCTGAAGTAATCCATTTACTCTCACCCGAAGCCATTGCCGTACGACCATCTAAACTCATTGCCAATTTACAACGAACCCATGGACGCCCATCTCGCATACGTTTGAGGTAACCGGGATTAAGCGCTTCGGCTTGCTGCTCAAGCAAACCACTCTCTACCTGAATGCCAGCTTTTGTCAGTAGCTGCAAGCCTTTACCAGCCACTTGTGGATTTGGATCCGTCATTGCCACAACAACACGTGCAACCTTGGCATCGATCAATGCCTGCGCACAGGGTGGTGTTCTCCCAAAATGTGAACAAGGTTCCAGCGTGACATACGCCGTTGCCCCTTTAGCTTTTTCACCGGCTTGCTCTAAGGCATTCACTTCTGCATGCCCTTCGCCAGCACGAACATGCCAACCTTCAGCAATAACCATTTCATCCTTTGCAATAATACAACCTACACGTGGATTTGGATCGGTGCTGTATAAACCCCGCTGCGCCAATTTAATTGCCGCTGACATATGTATTGTATCGACAGAAGAAAAGTCAGCTTGAGTCATGTCATTACACGGTCCGTCGCCAGAACTCAGCGAGCGGGATCTGTTTTCCCTTTGCGTGACTTAATACTGGTTATTTTTTTACTGCCTTTTGATGGCAATAAAGAAAGTTGCTGCTTACGAATTTCTAGAGATGGCTCGCGTTCCAGTTTTTCAATTTCTTCGCGAAACTCATTCACATCTTCAAAGCTACGGTATACCGATGCAAAACGAACATAGGCAACATGATCCAATTCACGTAGTTGTTCCATGACACATTCGCCAACCATAATTGAAGGTACTTCACGATCACCTGTTGCTCGTAAGCGCTGCTTTATATGGCTAATCGCGGCATCAATCTGTTCCGTTTCTACCGGCCGTTTTTCCAGTGCACGCATGATCCCCGAAGACAGTTTGATTTCATCAAACGGAACACGGCTACCATCGGTTTTAACAATACGAGGCATCACTAATTCGGCTGTTTCATAGGTTGTGAATCGCTCAGAACAAGTCAGGCACTCACGGCGGCGGCGCACAGCATCACCTTCATTCGCTAAGCGCGAATCAATGACTTTAGTTTCTTCTGCATTACAGAACGGGCATTGCATATCAACGCTCCATCGCTATGAAAAGGAAATCTCTTGGTTTAATCAGCTTGATAAACCGGTAATCTGCCACAAATGTCTAACACCTGAGCTTTAATGCCTTCAATAATAGACTGATCTTCAAGATTATCTAATACATCACACATCCAGCCGGCTAACTCACTTGAATCTGATTCATTAAAACCACGTGTTGTAATGGCTGGGGTACCGACACGAATACCGCTGGTCACAAAAGGTGACTGTGGATCATTCGGCACAGAATTTTTGTTCACAGTAATGTTCGCAGCACCCAAAGCGGCTTCTGCATCTTTACCTGTTATGCCCTTCTCAATGAAATCAACGAGGAATAAGTGATTATCTGTTCCGTTTGATACCACCTTAAAGCCACGCTCAAGAAATACTTCAGTCATAGCACGCGCATTATCAACAACTTGTTGTTGATAAACTTTAAACTCAGGTTCTAAGGCTTCTTTAAAGGCAACCGCTTTTGCCGCAATCACATGCATCAATGGACCACCTTGAATACCAGGGAAGATCGCTGAGTTTAGTTTCTTTTCAATTTCAGGGTTTGCTTTCGCTAAAATTAAACCTCCACGCGGACCACGCAATGTTTTATGTGTGGTACTGGTTGTGATGTCAGCAATTTGAGTTGGATTTGGGTAAATACCTGCTGCAATCAAACCCGCAACATGTGCCATATCAACCATGAAATAAGCGCCTACTTGATCCGCTATATCGCGAAAACGCTGCCAATCGACAATACGCGAATAAGCACTAAAGCCGGCAATAATCATTTTAGGTTTGTGTTCTTTAGCGAGTGCTTCAACTTGCTCGTAATCAATTTCACCAGTTGACTCATCTAAACCGTACTGAACCGCATTATAAGTTTTGCCTGAAAAGCTCACTTTCGAACCATGTGTCAGGTGTCCACCATGCGCGAGGCTCATGCCAAGAACCGTATCACCGGGTTGCAATAAAGCCATGTAAACAGCGGCGTTTGCCTGAGAGCCTGAATGTGGCTGCACATTGGCGTAATCAGCACCAAATATCTCTTTAGCTCGGTCGATGGCTAACTGTTCCGCAATATCAACATACTCACAACCACCGTAGTAGCGTTTGTGAGGGTAACCTTCTGCATATTTATTGGTTAAAACAGAGCCTTGGGCTTCCATTACACGTGGGCTGGCATGGTTTTCAGACGCAATCAGCTCGATATGCTCTTCTTGTCGGCGTTCTTCAGCCTGCATGGCATCCCATAATTCTGCGTCAAAATCAGCGATTGTCTCTTTACCAAACATCTTGTTAACCCTCTAATACCAGCAAATAAACAGGTAAGTTGTTGAATTTAATTGTTTAATTCCTAAATCCGACCGTTACTATGTAACCATGCAAAAACGGCTACATGGACAAGTACATTTCCTCGGAAAAGGGCGCATAGGATACCCGATCTGGGCGCTAGATGCATGAAATAGGCTGTTACAAAGCAAATTTAATATCTAAGGCAGATTGCCTCATAGATGAAGTGATTTACTGCTGATCCCGCCTAGCTCTCAGGAGCAGCGCCATGATTCAGCTTAAGCCAATAAGTCCCTATTTTCTCAACTGCATCAACAAATTGTCTGTAGTTAACCGGCTTGCGAATATAGCTATTCGCACCAGAACGATAACTGGTTTGAATATCAATTTCTTCATTGGATGATGTTAATACTACAACAGGAAGGTTTCGTGTACGTTCGTCGGCACGCATTGCTTTTAACACTTCATGACCATTTACCCGTGGCAAATTAAGATCTAGCAATACAACTTTAGGTAATGATGAAGACGGCTGTTCTGCGAAATCTCCACGAGAAAACAAGAAATCAAGTGCTTCAACACCATCATGGGCAACAACAACATTATCTGCCATTTTATGATGACGCAACGCTCTAAGTGTTAGCTCTTCATCATCTGGGTTATCTTCAACCAGCAATATTTTTGCTGCTGCATTGCTCATTCATTATTCTCCAAGAGTAAAAAATATCGCCGCGCCACTACCAGCACTGCTTTCTGCCCAAACTTCACCGCCATGTCGTCGTACGATTCGCTGCACAGTTGCAAGCCCAATACCAGTCCCCTCATATTCTTCATTTGAATGTAAACGCTGAAATGGTTCAAACATTTTATGCTTATACTTCTCATCAAAACCAGCACCATTATCACTAATGAAGTAAACATCTCTTGTTTTCTGATGTTCAACACCAAACCGAATTTGAGGGTTTTCAGTATGAGCCGTAAACTTCCAAGCATTACCAATTAAATTTTCAAACATTGCTAATAAAAGACGAGCATCGCCCGAAACAACACATTCTGACGTACAACTAAAATCAACTTTACGCTCAGGATCCCGTGCGGTCAATTGCTCAATTACCTGCCTAGCGAGATGCCCCAAATCCACATCCGATTCAGACATATCTGAACGCACAACTTTCGATAATTTTAATAAATCATCAATCAGCTCCCCCATCCGTTGACTAGATGCACAAACTCGATTCAAATAATTTTGAGCTTGGTCATCAAGCTGTTCAGTACAATCCTCCAATAATGCTTGGCTAAAGCCATCAATACTACGTAATGGTGCTCGTAAATCATGTGAAACTGAATAACAAAATGACTCTAACTCACTATTTGCTATTTGAAGCTTCTGAGTGCGCTCTTCGACCATTTCTTCTAAATGTTCCTGATACTCCTGTAACTGATTAGTTGCTTCTTTTCGTTCTGTAATATCAGTTTGAATACCGACATATTGATAAGGCTTACCTTGCTTATTAAGAAAAGGCACAATTGTTGTATCTACCCAATAAAAACTACCATCCTTACGCATATCCCTAATTTCACCATGCCAAATATTTCCTGTTGAAATGGTTTGCCATAGTATTTTAAAGAAATCATTCTCATGTTGACTAGAATTCAAAACACTATATCGATTACCTAATAATTCATCTTTTTTAAAGCCTGTTAACTCACAAAATTTATCGTTCACATAGGTTAGTCGACCATCCTGATTAGTAATGCCAACAATGGCATGTGCATCAAGTGCTAATTTGATGTCTTTTAAATCTTTGCTTGAAGAATAAATTTGATGTGAAGCGTAATTTAATGCATGTTCGAGCTGTTCAATTTCAAAAGCACTTTTCTCAAATGGCATTACCTTTCCGGTGTTCTTAAAAAGCCCTCTGGCAAATTTGGTTGCATTACCAATTGCTCGCATTGGTCTTTTTAACAAAAAAACTAAAATAATAATACTAATAACAAAAGCCAACACTGCGGTTGTTATACCATTCCTCCAGATTTCAACTTGGATTTTTTCAGCATTATCAAGGCTAAAGCGAAGACGAACCCAACCTAAACTTCCATTTTCAACCGGCTGCCAAAGCTCCATTGATTTTTTAAATATGGAAACATGCCCTTCCACTGAAGTTGGTGGATCTATTTGTTGCGTAATAAAAACAGGTTCTATATCCCCTTCAGAATTTCGTTGTACGCTCGCAAAAATAACACCGGTTGAATTTGTTATTGTAAATGACTCCACATCAGGGAAAGCTGCCGCGTGTATTAATAGCTCTTCTAATGCGCCAAGATCTTTTGTAACCAAATAATTTCCTGCTACTGATGCCGTGTTTCTCACTAATGTCTGTGCTTGGGTTTTGTTTGAATTTAATGCAAAAGCAAGTTGTTCACTACCTATCTTCCAAGTAAACAGTAAAATAGCTACTGCAACAGCAAAGGCACCAAATACAACTAGTTGAAAGTAAAGTCTTCGAATTAATGGTGGTTTATTGTTTTTTTTATTTTCAAGCGAAAACATTACCTTTCACCACTACGATATTTTTCTAGATCAAACTGTTCAAGAAACGCGTAATCTCGTTCGTAATTTGCACGCACTGGCGAAGATATTTGAATACCGATTAACAATTTACGTCCAGCTGCTGTATCTCCTAATGCTCTCATACTATGCGAAAATGCAGTTTGAATCTTCTTGGGAACACGCTGATGTACAGCCAATGGATGTGCCGCAACACCAGGGATCTCATATAAAACGCGCACTAACTCACGTAATGATGCAGGCTGACTTGCCAATGTTGCATTAACACCGCCTCCTGCGCTTGCAAAGCCTCTGACGACATTACGATAAACATTACCGTGTGTGCCTACATAACGAGCAGTAAAATCAATGCCCACTTTTTCACGCAACCAAGCCCTTAAATATAGAGAGGCAGCAAAAGCATTTGGTGACGGAAAGGCAATACTTTTACCTTGCAACTCACTAATGTTTTTTATTGGACTATCTTTCCGGACTACAACTAAGCCAACTAATTGTTTATCTGCATCTCGAAGTAATGGAATATATTTTTGTCGCTGACGTGCGAGAACCAGATGATAAGGTGACAGATAAGTAAAATCAGGTTCACCATCTCGTAATGCTTTTATAAATCCTTTGAAATTATTATACGTTTGGATCTCAAACTGGACACCAATATCCTTCTCAAGCTGGTCGATTATTGGGCGCCAATAGCGATATATAAGCAGAGGGGTATGTTGTGGAACAATCGCTATTTTATAAACAGGCTTTTCAGCATATGCTGACAGTGACATTAAACACAGCAAGACAGCTAACAGCCAACGGCCACACCTCTCGATGTATTTCATCAAGTGTTCCTCCCAAATATAAGCCATTATTACTTTTTTTGTTGGCTTTGACCTTATTGAGAATAACTATAGCAGATTAAATCGAAGCTGCCGCCCTAGCCTGCCGATCCCACCATGCCCTCATGCCAAGTAAGATAATTAAGATAACACCATAAATGATTGGTTCCTGTACATCCGCTTTAACTAACCAAAGAAAATGCAATACACCTAAACCAGAAATAAGGTACACCAGCTTATGTAATTTCTGCCAACGTTGTTTTAAGCGACGAATTGAGAATTTGTTTGATGTGACTGCTAAAGGAATCAACATCACGAAGGCTGAAAACCCAACCGTTATATAAGGGCGTTTAAGTATATCTTCTATCACATCGCCTAACTGTAATTCACGATCAAGCCAAAACCAGACAAGGAAATGTAAAAATGCATAAAAGAATGCGTATAAACCAAGCATTCTTCTGAGCCTTAATACTCGAGACCAGCCCGTAAACCTTCTTAGGGGAGTTATAGCAAGAGTGATCAGAAGAAACCGTAATGTCCACTCGCCGGTAAATAATGTTGCATCTTTAATCGGATCAGCACTCAGATTCTCTGAATAAATATCAAATGAGAAGAAACCAAGTGGTACTAAACAAAGTAAAAAAATAACTGGTTTTATCAACCAGCTCATTATTTGTTCCTTGTTCATTAGTAAAATTTACGCAGATCCATGCCAGCATACAGGCCAGCAACTTGTTCACCGTAACCGTTGTATATTTGAGTTTTTACTTTTTTGGCGAAAAAACCTGAACCCAATACACGTTCTTTGGACTGAGTCCAACGAGGGTGTGAAACAGCAGGATTAACGTTTGAATAAAAACCGTATTCACGTGGTGCTGAGGTATTCCATGCTGTTGCAGGTTGTGTTTCAGTAAAACGAATCTTGGCAATTGATTTAATGCTCTTAAATCCATATTTCCATGGCACAATTAAGCGCAACGGTGCGCCATTCTGATTTGGTAAAACCTCACCATATAAGCCAACAACCATCATCGTCAGTGGGTTCATCGCTTCATCCATACGCAAACCTTCTGTATAAGGCCAATTCAGAATACGACGGCGTTGACCTGGCATATTTTCTGGATCATGTAACGTCGTGAACTCAACATACTTTGCTTTTGACGTAGGATTAAAGCGTTTAATTAAATCACTCAAGGGAAAGCCTACCCAAGGCACGACCATTGACCATGCTTCAACACAGCGAAAACGATAAATGCGTTCTTCAAGCGTGTGTGGTTTTAAAATATCTTCAAGGTTATAAACACCTGGCTTCTCAACTTCACCTTCAATGGCGACCTGCCAAGGTGATGTTTTTAGTGTATGTGCGTTAGCAGCAGGATCACGTTTGCCTGTACCAAATTCATAAAAATTACAGTAATTGGTAATATCTTTATATTTGTTCGGTTTTTGATCTGTACTAAATGGCCCTTTAATAACCCCGTCTATTTTGGCACGAGCTGAGGCAGGTGAGGGTAATGACCCAGCAGAGAGTATTTGAGGCGTAGCTAAGGTACCTGCGGCAGCTAAAGCAAACTGACCGCTTTGCTTAATAAATTCACGGCGTTGCTTAAACACCTCTGGATCAGTGATCTCAGAAGACATTATGTCATTTTTATTTTTGGTTTTAATTAACATCCTGTTTACCTGCCTTTATCTTAATTAACTGTTGTTAAGACACTGTCTAATAAAGAAAGTTGCATACCTTTACTTAATCTACCCAAACCCTCGCATTTCTGAACATTCTTAACCAAGGGCCATCTTCACCCCATTCATCTGGGTGCCAAGAGTACTGCATAGTGCGGAAAACACGTTCAGGATGCGGCATCATAATCGTAAAACGCCCATCCGTAGTAGTCAGACCCGTAATACCATTTGGCGAACCATTTGGATTAGTTGGGTAATTCTCTGCCACATCACCGTAATTATCAACGTAGCGTAAACTCACCAAATTAGCCGCGTCAGCCTCTTCAACACTTTGTCGAATAAATTCAGCTTGCCCTTCGCCATGTGCCACGGCAATCGGTAAACGTGAACCTTCCATGCCCGCTAACAGTAATGATGGGGATTTTTGAATTTCTACCATTGCCACACGTGCTTCAAATTGCTCTGAATCATTGCGTACAAATTGAGGCCATGCATCACTACCCGGAATCAATTCGTGCAAGGATGACATCATCTGACAACCATTACAGATACCTAAACCAAAACTATCATTTCTTGCAAAGAATTCAGCAAACTCATCACGTGCACGCGAATTAAATAAAACTGATTTTGCCCAGCCCTGACCCGCACCTAAAACATCACCATAAGAGAAACCACCACAAGCAACTAAGCCACGGAAATCAGACAAACTCACTTGACCACTGATCACATCACTCATGTGTACATCAACCGCTGTAAAGCCCGCTTTATCAAATGCGGCGGCCATTTCACGTTGGCCATTGACGCCCTGCTCTCGCAAAATTGCCATGCGCGGACGTTCACCTTTACCAATGTAAGGTGCCATGATGTTGTCTTCAGGATCGAAGCTCAACACAGGTTGCATGCCTGGGTTCTCCGTATCCAATAAACCATCGTATTCTTGCTGTGCGCGTATTGGATTATCACGCAAACTTTGCATACGCCAACTGGTTGCTGACCAAGCACGATGTAAATCAACGCGTGTTTCGTTTAATAATTCTTGTTTAGTAGTGCGGAAAATGATTTTATCATCATCGTTCAGCGTACCGATAACATGGCTGTAATGGGCTAAGCCAGCATCATGAATAGCTTCAAGCACCGCATCAGTATCACAATGGGCAACTTGAATCACCGCACCTAGCTCTTCATTAAAGAGGGCTGCCGTGCTGTCGTCGCCTAATGCATCTAACTCTACTGTCACACCACAGTGACCCGCGAATGCCATTTCAGTCACTGTTGCAAACAAACCGCCATCAGAACGATCGTGGTATGCCAACAATAGATTATCGTCGTTGAGTTGTTGAATTACATCAAAGAATTGCTTCAAGGCATGTGCATCATCCAAATCGGCAGGATGATGACCAATTTGTTTATAAACTTGTGCGAGTGCCGAACCGCCTAAACGATTTTCACCTTTACCTAAATCAATCAGTATTAAATCCGTATCACCTTTGTCAGTACGAAGTTGTGGCGTCAATGTTTTGCGTACGTCTAAAACGGGTGCAAACGCTGAAATAATTAATGACAACGGTGAAGTGACACTGCGATCTTCACCATCTTGTTGCCACACAGTTTTCATCGACATCGAATCTTTGCCAACAGGAATACAAATCCCTAGTTCAGGACATAACTCCATACCAACGGCTTTAACTGTATCGTAAAGTCCCGCATCTTCACCCGGGTGTCCAGCAGGTGCCATCCAGTTTGCAGACAATTTTAAATCACTGAGTTTGTTAATTCGCGATGCAGCAATATTGGTAATCGATTCAGCAATCGCCATACGACCCGATGCGGCATGGTGTAATAATGCAACCGGTGTACGTTCACCTATTGCCATCGCTTCACCACAGTGATGTTCAAAACCACTCGCTGTAACAGCAACATCTGCCACTGGCACTTGCCATGGACCGACCATTTGATCACGTGCCACTAAACCCGTCACACTCCGATCACCAATGGTAATAAGGAACGTTTTATCAGCCACCGTCGGCAAATGTAGCACTCTGTAGGCAGCTTCTTTTACATCAATACCTACCGTTTCAAAATCTTGTTTTTGAAATGGCTTATGGTGTACATCACGTAGCATTTTAGGCGGCTTGCCTAATAATACGGTGAGAGGAATATCAATCGGTGTGTTATCAAAGTGCGCATCACCCAGAACTAAATCAGTTTCTTCAGTGACTTCACCAATAATCGCGTATGGACAACGTTCACGAATACACAGTGCTTCAAATTCTTCGATGCGTTCAGGATCGATCACTAACACATAGCGTTCCTGTGATTCATTACACCAAATTTCCATTGGGTTCATTCCTGGCTCGTCATTAGGAATGGTACGTAATTCAAATTTGCCACCGCGACCACTGTCATTAACGATTTCAGGTACGCCATTAGATAAGCCACCGGCACCAATATCATGGATACTTTGAATTAGGTTTTCTTCAAGGTTAGTACAGTGATCTATCACTTCCTGACAACGTCGTTGCATTTCAGGGTTGCCACGTTGCACTGAGGCAAAATCCAAATCTTCGGCACTGGTACCACTTGCCATCGAAGACGCCGCACCGCCCCCTAAACCGATTAACATTGCGGGACCACCCAAAACCACAACGGGGGCACCTGCGTTTAGGTTTAGCTTTTCAACATGTTCGGTGCGCATGTTACCCAAACCACCCGCCAACATAATTGGCTTATGGTAACCACGTACTTCATCGCCCTCTGGACCCGGTACTTTTTCTTCAAAAGTACGGAAGTAACCACACAGATTGGGACGACCAAATTCATTATTAAAGCTAGCCGCACCAATCGGTCCTTCAAGCATAATATCGAGCGCTGAAACAATGCGTCCTGGTTTACCGTGATCTGTTTCCCATGCTTGTTCCGCTTCTGGTATGCGAAGATTTGAAACAGAAAAACCCGTCATGCCCGCTTTAAAACGTGAGCCTCGACCCGTTGCACCCTCGTCACGAATTTCACCACCCGAACCTGTTGCTGCACCCGGTGCAGGAGAAATTGCGGTTGGGTGATTGTGTGTTTCAACCTTCATTAAAATAGGAATATCATCTTCGATGTGACCATATTCACGCCCCACTGGATCGGCCTGAAAACGGCTCGCCTTAGAACCTTCCATGACTGCTGCATTATCTTTGTAGGCAGACAGAACACCATCAGCATGTAATTCATGAGTATTACGAATCATCGCAAACAACGATTTATCCTGTTGTTCTCCATCAATAATCCAATCGGCATTAAAAATTTTATGACGGCAATGCTCTGAATTGGCTTGTGCGAACATCATTAACTCGATGTCGGTTGGATTACGCTTTAAGGCGATGAAATTTTCGACTAGATACTCAATTTCATCATCGGATAGAGCTAGACCTAATTCCTTATTTGCTATCGCAAGTGCCTGATGACCACCACCTAAAACATCAACTGAGGTAAACGGTTTTGGCTCAGCCTGACTAAACAGGTTCACTGCATCATCCATTGACTCAAATACGGCTTCAATCATTCGGTCATGCAATATATCGGAAGCAAGCCGCCAATCACCCGCACTCAATGGCTCACCATTCTCTGTTCTTAGGTAAAAAGCCTTACCACGCTCAATGCGCTGCAAGGTCGCTAAACCACAATTATGCGCAATATCAGTTGCCTTACTCGACCAGGGAGAAATAGTACCAGGACGCGGCACAACTAATAGCAGCTCTCCTTTTGGGACTAAACCAGACTTTGCTGGACCATAATCGAGCAACCGCTGAAGAATCGACACTTCATTGTCATCAAGCTCAGTGTCTAACCACGCAAAATGCATAAATTCAGCATCAATAGCGCTAATAGCCGGGATCGACTGACGGAGATGGGTTAATAGTTTGTTCAGTCGGAATGCCGACAGGGCGGGACAACCACGTAAACGCAGCATGAAGCCTCTCTTTAAATATACGTCACTGCAGAAGGGCGCATGATACTGAAATCATTGCTGCCCTGCCAGCCATTGTGGCCGTGCAGAGCACATTTTAATGATAAAAATATCGAATTGGGGCTTAGTTGAGTTTGAACTGGCTTAACAGCGATTCCAGCTTGCTAGCATTATCCCACAGGCTACTACTGCTATCCGAGGTTTGCTGGGCATTTTCCATGCTTTCATTGCCAATTCGGGCAATATTAATGACATTTTTGTCCACTTCTTCAGCCACTTCACTTTGCTGTTCAGCTGCATGGGCAATTTGTGTGTTCATATCATTAATGGTTGAAACTGCTTGTGTAATTGCCGCTAACGATTCACCTGCCTTCACGGCTTGTTCAACACTGATTACAGTTTGGCTCTTACCTGTTTCCATCGCAGTTACTGCTTTACGCGCGCCACCTTGAACACGTTCAATAATTTGCATGATTTCTTCAGTCGACTCCTGCGTCCGACTTGCCAATGTTCTCACTTCATCTGCTACCACAGCAAAACCACGGCCTTGTTCACCTGCTCGAGCCGCTTCAATTGCCGCATTCAATGCCAGTAGATTGGTTTGTTCCGCAATACCCTTAATAACATCGATTACTTTTCCGATGTCTTCACTGTCCGCTTCCAACTGATCAATCACCGATGCGGCCTGATCCACTTCACTCGCAAGTGTTTGAATCGAATCAACTGTTAATTTTACAACTGATTGCCCATTTTGTGCTTCACCATCAGCTGCATGAGCTGCGTCAGCCGCACCTGATGCATTACGTGCAATTTCCTGTGCCGTTTGTACCATTTCAGTGATCGCCGTTGCTGTTTGGTCGGTTTCACTTTGTTGCTCAGTAATGCCCTTATTAGTTCTTTCTGCCGTCATCGACATTTGTGAAGCCGATGCAGCAATTTCATTTCCTACTTCACTTACTGATGTTAATAACACCGCTATTTTGGCAACAAAGACATTAAAGGCTTTAGATAAGCCAGCAATTTCATCTTTACCATCTTCATCCAGTTTCTGAGTTAAATCACCATCACCTTCAGCAATATCTTGCATCGCATCAACGGCATGTTGAATTCGTCCACAAATCGCTTCACTGGTTGCAAAAGCACTCAGTAATCCAGATATTAACCCAGCAATTAATAGTCCAGTTACCAACGTTTGTAAGGCATCTAAATCTCCTGATGTCGCATCAACATAATCTAAGACATATTGCTTTTCCAGGCTAACTAAACTTTCAACATTCTCTTTTATCGATGACAACAATGGCCCTATTTCACTACGGATTAACCACGCATCTGTTCGCCATTGCTCACCACCATGAATGTTTATCATCTCTTCTAAATTCGTGGCGTATTGTTTTTGGAATATCACCAATTGCTCTAATGAATCAGCTTGATCAAGCGTTAACTCATCTTCTTTAGAAGCAAGCTTATCCATCAGTGCCAATACATTTTCACTGTACAAATTCATTTCATCTATTGTGTTTGGACCGCGAAATGCCAAATAAGCGCGCACAGCATTGAGCATGTTTGCCCACGAATACCGAATATCATTGATCGCTTTCAAAATTTCTCGACGTTCTTCAGTTGCTTCTTCCTCTTCTTCTGAAAGAATCATCTGACTTACATTCTGAAGAAATTGTTGGCTTAACGGATTTAATTTTTGTGCAGAAAACATCATAGCGGGAATATTTTTTGCGTCACCTGATGCAAGCTCAAGCATTTTAGTTTGGTAACCAATATATGCGGTAACATCTGCAACAATTTTATTAACCAATTCAGCTGATTTTGGATCTTGCTGTAAAACAGGCATCGCTTTCAATTCCGCAAGCTGCTGAGTTAGACCCTCTAGCTCAGAAATATAATCTTCTTTGTGAATCTCTTCTTTGCTTAGTAAATAAAACCCCATACTTTGTGCACTGCGATTAACTTGTTCAGAAAGTGCAATAGATGCCAACATCGCTGGCTGACTCTCATCAACAACTTTAGAAAAATTATCTCTTATAGCTTCTTCGGCAAAAAGCACTGAACTTGCAATAATTATGATGATCGCAAGCAAAGCACTATAACTAAACCAAAGTTTCTGACGAATCGTGAATTGTGAAGATACCCTTTGTACAAAGGCAGAAATGACTGTTTTCATATGAACACCTGATAATCCATTAAATTTAGCTAGGAATAAAAATACCCTCCATACTTGGCTAAGTTATCGGCATAAGTTAAGCGTTCTTTAATCAAAAAATGATTTATTTTTTTTATATATTTCAGATAGATAAGCATGAAGAAAAGAAGAAGAAACAACCGGAATTCCACACTTATTAACGGGAAATGCTGAGCCAATCAAGCCCCTGTTCTTGCTCCGCAAGCACAATTTCGCCCTCCGTGCAGCCAAGCGCTTGTGCCAGTGCGGTACTAGCAAGTTCTTCGGTATTATTCTTATCACTGATATGTGCCGCCACAATATGCTGCAAACAAGAAGTATCAAGGCTTGCCAATAAACGAGCCGCCTGGATATTACTTAAATGACCGAAATCGCCACCAACACGTTGTTTTAAATATCCAGGGTAAGGCCCCTTCGCCAGCATGTTCACATCATGATTGCATTCAAGAATCAGTGCATCACAGCCATTTAAGCTATCGACAATATGCTGTGTTGGGCTACCTACATCAGTCAAAATACCAAGACGCAAGTTTCCATCGCTAAAGACAAACTGTACTGGCTCACGTGCATCATGAGGTACAGGGTAAGCCTGAATTTCAATATCACCTATTGAGAAACAATCATGTACATCAATAAAATGGAGTTGTGAAACTGCGCCGTGCTTTTCTTGGGCTGCTGTACCCCGCGTCATATAAACAGGAATACCATGCTTGCGCGCAACAGCACCAACACCATTAATATGATCACTATGCTCGTGAGTTACGAGTATCGCATCAATTTGAGAGGGGTCTAATTCACGCTTTGCAAGCCGTTGTCGGAAACGGGTTTCCGAAAATCCACAGTCAAGCATCACACGTGTAGAACCGGCTTCGACAATCGTGGCATTGCCACGACTGCCGCTACCGAGAGATGAAAAACGAATCACTACTTATCAAATAATTATTTAAGCTGCTCATGCAATAAGGTCAAGATACGTACAGCAGTATCTGATTTCTCTAACTTACCTTTATCGTTCAATATGGTGACATTAGTTTCCTCGCCTTGTTCTTTAAGACTCACAAGGTAAGTACTTTTATCTTGTACCTCATCATCGCCACTAAAAATATTAAAGGTTAACTTATCTAAAATACCTTTTTCTCTTTTTGAATTACTATCTTTCAACGGATCGATGTAGCGCACGTAGTAAAGTCCACGAGAACGGTCACGATCTTCAACGGTGAAACCAACGCGATCAAGCGCTAAGCCCGTACGTCTCCATGCACGTGCAAAGCTTTCTTTCACTGTTAGTTTTGCTTCACCTGAACCATTACGCGCTAACTGTGCACGTTCAATACGGTTCTTTCGTTTCGCAAATAATGTCCGTGCTTTATTTTCTTCCACACCGAGGAAAATAGTGATACGACGCAACATTTCAATTTCTAATTCAGGATCAGCCGGTCGAGGTGCCCATACGGTATTAGTGCTAGTACCATCCGAATTACTCACCACTTCTTCTGCACCACGATGTGTTAAATAAAGTTCTGTTGTACCTGGTTCAATACCTTCTTCAAGACGAATACGGTACTTATCTCGTGTCGCCGAAGAATAAATAGAATCAAATAATTTACTTATATTTCGTGTAATAAAATCTTGTGGAATATCGGCGCGGTTTTCTGCCCAACCTGTTTCAATAATACCAATACGAGGATCTTCACGTTTGATTAAGAAACCATTCTGTAAAAAGAATTCACGTAAACGAGGCCAAACTTGTTGCGCAGACCCTTTAATAACCAACCAGCGTGAATTATTATCTCGTGCTAAACGAATATCATCTTGTTTTGGCAAAACTGCGGCATTTCGTAAGGTACGATTCCCCTGTCTCTCACGATTGTAATCCGTAATGCTCGCCGAGCCTGAACCAGGTCCAAGATCAGGGATAATAAGACCATCATCAATCGTTGATGATGTTAAATCAGGTGGAATTTCCAAAGTAGGTTCTTCACGCGTTTCACGGTAATCAACCTTCTTTTTATCAGGAAGAAATTCTTCTTTAATACTTTTAACCGTGCCACACCCAGCAATAATTGCTGTCAGCGCACTGAGCATTAAAATTCGACTTAAAACCTTCATTACTTTCCCCATTAATTAACTTGGCACTAACTCGGCGGCTTGCATGGCTTGCCGCAGCGGTGCGTGAAATTCATCCGACAACACCGTCATTGGTAAACGGATACCGCTCTGTATTTTACCCATTTCAGTGAGTGCCCACTTCACTGGAATTGGGTTTGCTTCGAGAAACAAGTTCTCGTGTAAGCCCTTCAAAGGCTCATTAATCTGTCTTGCTTTGGCTTCATCACCCGCCAATGCAGCTGCACACATCTCATGCATGGCTCTAGGTGCTACATTAGCCGTGACCGAAATATCACCTTTCGCGCCAGCCAAAATACAATCTAATGCTGTAGCGTCATCGCCACTATACAGGTCGATTTTATCACCACAAGCACCAAGAATCTCTTTAGCTCGAGCAATATCGCCAGTTGCCTCTTTAATTCCAATAATATTAGGGATATCCGCCAATCGAATTACTGTCTCTGGCAGCATGTCGCAAGCAGTTCGGCCCGGTACGTTATAAAGGATCTGAGGCACCGGCACGGCTTCTGCCACGGCTTTATGGTGCAGGTACAAGCCTTCCTGAGTCGGCTTATTATAATAAGGTGTCACTAATAAGCAGGCATCGACACCCGCTTCCATGGCGCAGCGAGTTAAATCTATCGCTTCAGTTGTCGAATTAGCACCCGTTCCAGCGATAATAGGCATGCGGCCTGCAGCCTTATCCACTATGAAACGGATAACATTACAATGCTCTTTTTGGTCTAATGTGGCAGACTCACCCGTGGTTCCCATCGCGATAATCGCATCGGTACCTTGTTCTATATGCCATTCAACCAATGCGGCCAAAGCAGGCTCATCGACTGAACCATCTTGGTGCATGGGGGTCACTAATGCGACCATACTGCCGTGAAACATTGAAGTCTCCATAAATTCTATAAAAAACACGCAGGCGCATGTTACTGACGCCCCCGCAGGAACACAAGCCAAGCAGTCAAAAATGCAATAAACTCTAGCTATAGCCGCATTGAGTTTTTCAGCGTGCCATCTGTGGTTCGGGCGTGTTTAATGGCGTCCATCATACTCAGTTAATGAGTAAAAAGACCCAATTAGGAGAATTCGGTGAGTAAAAAACCCAGTCCATCTGTCCGTGAGATACGTATCAACCCTGTTATGCCCAGTGAATCTGTGCTGGTAGCAACAGCTCGCGGTATGCGCCCACGCAAAGAAGAAGAACGTGTAGAACAAAAAACCGTTGAGCATAAAGATACCTGTCCTTTCTGTCTTGGTAATGAAGACAAAACACCGCCAACCATTGCGGCATGGCCTTCTGAAAAAAACTGGGCTGTGCGCGTTGTAGAAAATCTCTACCCTATTCTAGGTGAAGACAGCCAAAATGATGGTCTGGTGTTCGGTTTACAACAAGTGGTTGAAGGTTATGGCCGCCACGAAGTGATTATCGATCACAATAATCACGGCATCGCTATCCATAATATGAGTGTTGAACATTTAATGACTTTGTTTAGTGCCTACCGTGATCGCATGGAAAAACTCTATAAAGCAGATCCCCGAATTCAATACGTATTAGTGTTTAAGAATTTTGGCCCGGCTGCCGGAGCCAGTATTCCGCATACCCACAGCCAAATCATCGCGATGCCCGTGGTACCTGAAAATGTTATCAACGAAGTTGAATATGCCAAAATCCATTTTGATAAACATCATCAATGTATTTACTGTTCATTGATTAATGAAGCACTCACCTTCGAAGCCACTATCTATGATCGTGACTCCGGTGAAATCAAACGCAAAATTGATGTTGGTCAGTATGTAGTAGAACGTGGTGAAAAATTTATTGCGATTAAACCTTTCGCAAGTCGCTATGAATGGGAAATTCATATCATGCCTCTCAATCACAGCGCAGATTATGTGGATGTATCGCCAGAAGACATGGAAGATCTAGCACGTGTAACACGCCGAGCTATGGCAAGGTTAGATGCTGTTATCGGTGGAGCACAATACAATTTCTTCCTGCACTCTATTCCTCAGGGTGATAAATACGCCGATTGTCATAGCAGCTACCACTGGCACATTGAAATTTGCCCACGAACCAGTATTCCAACCGGTTTTGAATTAGGCTCCGGATTGTTCGTCAGCACCATTAGTCCCGAAGACGCTGCACAGCAATTGAGGGAAATTCAACTCGACGAAGATTAAGCCTCTGGTCAAACACCAGCGAGGCTGATACCTTATTGCTATGGATAATTTTCTTGTTATATCTGCCGTCGGTGAAGACCGACCTGGTATCGTCAATACTCTCTCTGAAAAGATTCTTGAGCATGACTGCAATATTATAGACAGTCGTATGACTGTGCTTGGCGGTGAATTTGCGATTATTGTTATGGTTTCAGGTAGTTGGAATACCATTGCTAAATTAGAAAGCACGCTGCCAGTACTAGAAAAGCAGCTCAAACTGACGATCATTGCCAAACAAACCGAATCTCGCGATCAATCCAGTAAGAAAGTCCCTTACATGGTTGAAGTAGTATCAATGGATCACCCCGGTATTGTGAATAATGTTGCCGATTTCTTCTCTAGTAGAAATATTAATATTGAAGACCTCTCAACCGGCAGTTATTCCGCTGCACATACTGGTACCAATATGTTTACCATGCAAATGGTTATCAGTATTCCAGCTGATCTACACCTCGGGGATTTACGCGAACATTTCACCGAATTTTGCGATAACTTGAATCTCGACGCCATCATGGAACCGGTAAAAGGATAATTATAAAAATGGCTAAAGTAAAAATTGGCAAGAAAGTAAACGATATTAAATTACCGGCAACAGGCGATCAGGAATTAAAAATTTCTGACTTTAAAGGCAAAAATATTGTTGTTTACTTCTACCCTAAGGATAGTACCTCTGGATGCACCAAAGAAGGTCAGGATTTCCGTGACAATATTGCTAAATTCCTTCGTGCAAGTACGGTTATTCTTGGCGTTTCTCGTGACAGTATTAAGTCACATGAAAATTTTAAAACCAAACAGGAATTTCCTTTTGACCTATTATCAGATAAAGAAGAAAAACTTTGTGACCAGTTTGATGTCATTAAAGAAAAAAATATGTACGGTAAAAAGGTTATGGGTATTGAACGCAGCACTTTTTTAATTGACAAAGAAGGTGTGCTACAACAAGAATGGCGTAAGGTAAAAGTAGATGGGCATGTTGAGGAAGTCCTCGCAGCCGCAAAGGAACTAAGCAAAAAATAAACAACTCACTCAATCGACAGGGGCAACCAGCAACTATGTTCAATAAGGAAAGTGAAGCTAAACGAACGTTTGTCCTCGACACCAACGTGCTGATGCACGACCCCTCTTCTCTCTTTCGCTTTCAAGAACACAATATTTATATTCCCATGATTGTCCTCGAAGAACTCGATGACAATAAACGTGGTGCTTCTGAAGTGGCGCGTAATGCACGACAAGCAAGCCGATTTCTTGATGACCTTCTACGTGATGTTGATGCCGACAATATAGAACAAGGTATTGAGTTGCCACACGGTAGCGAAGTTGAACCTGAAAAAATTGGCCGATTATTTTTACAAACACAATCACTACATGAAGATTTACCCGAAAGTTTGCCTGGTGACAAACCCGACAATCATATTCTTGCTACCGCTCTAGGGTTAAAACATAAACAACCAGACCTAGCCGTCACAATAGTCTCTAAGGACATTAATCTCCGTATTAAAGCCTCCATTCTCGGCATCCACAATGAAGACTATTACAATGATCAGGTGCTTGAGGATGTTGATCTACTTTATTCCGGCACCATCGATTTTGATACTAACTTTTGGACTGAACACGACAAAGACATGGAATCATGGCAAGAAGAAGGTCGCACATTTTATCGCCTCTCCGGCCCACTGATTTCTGATTGGTATAGCAACGAATGCTTATCAGTTGGTAGCAAAGATTTTGAAGCCATCATTAGACAAGTCGATGAAGAAAGTGCCGTTATTGAACGCACTAAAAACTATCGCCAAAAAAACAATGCTATCTGGGGTATCACTGCTCGTAACAAAGAACAAAACTTTGCGCTCAATTTACTCATGGATCCGGACGTCGACTTTGTCACTCTGCTTGGTATGGCTGGCACCGGTAAAACATTACTTACTTTAGCCGCCGGTCTTCACCAAACACTGGATCTGAATCTTTATAACGAAATCATTATGACCCGTGTGACTATCCCAATGGGAGAAGATATTGGTTTCTTACCCGGCACCGAAGAAGAAAAAATGACACCGTGGATGGGCGCCTTAATGGATAACTTAGAAGTCCTCACCGGCGTTGAATCTGAAGGTGAATGGGAACGCGCTGCTACTGGCGCCCTACTACAAAACCGCATAAAACTCCGTTCTATCAACTTTATGCGTGGACGTACCTTTTTAAAGAAATACATCATTATTGATGAAGCACAAAATCTGACATCCAAACAAATGAAGTCACTTATTACCCGCGCAGGCCCAGGAACCAAGGTCGTTTGCTTAGGTAACGTAGCCCAAATCGACACCCCTTATTTGACAGAAACCACATCTGGACTAACCTATGTCGTAGATAGATTTAAAAACTGGCCTCATAGTGGACATATTACGTTACAACGAGGTGAACGTTCACGATTGGCAGACTATGCATCCGATACGCTTTAGGCAACAACATAAAAAGTTATTACTACTGATATTAATCAGTAGTCTTTCCTTATTACGTACTGATTTAGTAACTGCGGCTCCAACACCAATTTCAGCACCAGAGGCAATTTATGCCGCACTCGAACGCTGGAAAGATGCTTGGCAAACATTAGATGCCGATAGCTACATTTCAAGTTACAGCCCACACTTTCATCACCAGCAATATACTAGTCATATCAATTGGGTAACTGCTCGTCAGCAACGACTTCAGTCACAACAATGGGTAAAGCTAAAACTATCAGGGATTGTTATTTTTATTCGTGACGATGGACGTTATGTCGCTAACTTTACACAAGATTATAAATCGGATAGTTTTTCGGACATCTCCCGCAAGCAACTATTATTCGAAAAATACCCCAATGGCTGGCTTATCGTGGCTGAAAATGAGATTGAAAATTAATTACCTAAAAACACCTCAGTTATCCCCTTTTTCCAAACAACTTCTTTTTTCATTACTCGCTTAAATAATTCAAAATCTAGCAATGCGTCTAACCATTTTTGTAAATAAATATAATCTGTCGCATCAAACCAATTCTTATCAACATACGCGAACTGCCGAATAAAAGGGAAGACGGCAACATCAACATAAGAAAGTTTATCACCCATTAAATAAGCTGATTCCTGTAGGTAACCATCTAGCTTGGTAAGAAACTCTTCCCCTTTTCGTCGAGTCTCTTCTAAATTTAACTCTGGGAACCTATCTGCATATTTATATTGATCAAGATGCTGTTTAAATTCAGTATCATTTTCATCAATAATTTTATTGCTTAAATTCAATTGTTCTTCATTCAGATTTAACAGCCAACCATCCGGATCAAAAGTTGATAACGACCACTTCATAATATCCAGGCTTTCTTCAAGAATGGAACCATCGGTTAAAACTAAAACTGGGACAGTCGCTTTTGGCGAGACTTGTAACATTTGCGAAGGTTTATCGCGCAAATCAACTTCACGCAATAGCGTTTTTGTATTTGAATACAATAGCGCCATTCTAGCACGCATGGCATAAGGACAACGGCGAAAAGAATAAAGTATCGGGTAACTTGAACTCAAGAGAACTTATTTAGAGTCGTCAGTATAATCTTGATAATGTTTTTCAAACATAACCTGCAACTCATCAATCACATCAAGTGCTGCTCTGCCTTGCATAATATGCTCAGACATTAAGCCTGAAGCATCATGAAGCAGCTTATCCATATTTAACATAGGATAGGTTTGTGAAAGACGTTTCATCGCTGCAACAACTGTTTCTTCTGCAGGACGTATAATTTCTAAAGGAATTGGGCTAACTGTCTCTACCTGATGTGTTGAACGTGACACCATAAACTCAGCATAGTCGAGTAATGTTTTTTGTTCATCTGCACTGAGGTTCTCAGCTAATGATTGCAACTTATCCGTTAACTTACTCATACCGTTTATACCTAAGCATTGTCCTTAGCGTGGTCAACACAGTACTGACGAGCAAAGGTTAATAACTCATCCATTGCACGTAAACGGAATTTTTGTTTTTGATGCACAAAAGAGAAAGGACGCTCAAGCTGTGGCTCAAGGTTAAGTGCAACCAATGAACCCAATAATAATTCTTTACTAACTGTAGCACGTGATACAACTGAAATACCCATGCCAGCTTCAACTGCACCCTTCACTGCTTCAGGGCTACCTAACTCCATGTTGATATTGAGTGAGCCTTTCAGATTATTTTCTTGCATGTACTCTGCAATCACTTCGCGTGTACCTGAACCTTCTTCACGACAAATGTAAGGATATTCAGTTAATTCATCAATCGGTAGGCTTTCACGATCTGCTAGTTCATGTCCAACTGGCACAATTAATACCAACTGGTCATTTCTACATACTTCAACAGCAAGGTTCTTGTTACTGACAGGCGCTTCAACCACACCAAGGTCAATCACATTGTTCTCAACCATCTGCACAACACCTTCCGTATTTGATACTTTCAGGCGCACATTTACATCAGGGTACTTACGTTTAAAATCACCCAACAGTGCAGGCAACATGTATTCGGCAATTGTGGTACTGGCACCAAGAATTAACAAACCACTCACTTCACCGGTTAATTCACGAACTGCATTTTCCATTTCACCGTAAAGCTCAAAAATACTATCGGCATAACCAAACACACGCGTACCAGCATCCGTTAAGCTAATCCTGTTGTGAGTACGATCAAAAAGGCGGGTATTAAAATATTCTTCTAATTGGCGAACCTGAAAAGTCACGGCGGGTTGCGTCATGTGTAACGCTTCAGCAGCTTTCGTAAAACTCAAATGCCGTGCCACTGTATGAAAAACCTGTAATCTACGATCAGCCATGCCTACCCCACCCAATTTGAACAATTCACCCCTAACAGCATAAAGCCAATACTCCACACTGGGGGCGAGGATTATAAGCTATTTTTATCGTAGCAAAAAGCCCCACACTAAGCTCGCTTTGCGATATGCTATGGAAATGAATAATGAACAGAGCTCAAACCGCATAGCTAAACGCTTTCGCGGCTTTTTACCCGTCGTAATTGATGTTGAAACAGCCGGTTTTAACGCTAATAAAGACGCATTACTCGAAATTGCCGCCGTTATCATCAATATGGATGATGACGGTAAACTCTATCAGGGAGAAGCCTGTGCCGCCCATGTCGAGCCATTTAAAGGTGCAAACCTTGACGAGGCGGCATTAGCATTCAACGGCATCGATCCATGGCACCCCTTTAGAATGGCGATACCAGAACGAGATGCATTGGAAAAAGTCTTTGAATCAGTTGAACATGCCTTGCAAGACACTGGCTGTAGCCGCGCTATTTTAGTCGGCCATAACCCCTTCTTTGACCTAAGTTTCCTCAATTCTGCCGTCAAACGCTGCAAGCTCAAAAGTCCTTTTCACGCCTTTAGTAGCTTCGACACGGCCACCCTAGGCGCACTCGCCTATGGTCAAACTGTCCTCGCTCGTATTGTGCAAACCGCAGGACTAGACTGGAATGACGAAGAAGCCCACTCTGCGGTTTACGACACTGAACGAACAGCGGCACTATTCTGTAACATCATGAATCGCTGGCATACGTTGGATAAGCTATCTAAATAATTTTTTAGAATAGTTAAGAACGCATGCTGAGATCCGATTCTTTTCTAAACCGGCACTTATACGTTCACCTTTAAACCTAAAATCTTCACGTATTGCGGTTATCTGATCTTCTTCGTCGACGTCAAGCATTCAGCGTGGAGATGAAGGAAAGCAGATAACCGCAATACCCCAACCATTCAGATAATCTAAGCCAATCCCAACAAATTCTAGAAGCCTAAAACTACACATATTGCGGTTATCTGATCTTCTTCGTCGACGTCAAGCACTCAGCGTGGAGATGAAGGAGAGCAGATAACCGCAATACCCCAACTATTCAGAAAACAAAAAAAACAAACATAAAAAAAGCGCTGACACAGTCGCATCAACGCTTTTAAAACAACTTACTAAAAAATTTACTCGCTAGCGTCTTTCTTACCCGCTGCTGCTTGCGTCATTTTCTGCAATTCGCCTGTTTGGAAAAGCTCCAAAGTAATATCACAACCACCGATCAACTCACCATCGATATACAACTGAGGGAATGTTGGCCAATCCGCATAATTCGGCAAGTTTTCGTAGACTTCCTGATCCGCTAATACATTAATGTATCCAAATTCCACTTCACATTGCTGTAACGCCTGAGCGGTACGGCTTGAAAAACCACACTGTGGAAACTGAGGTGTTCCCTTCATGTATAAAACAATCGGTGTGCCTTCAACCTGTTCTTTAATTCGAGCTAATGGATCCATAACCGCTACAACCTCTTCATTTATCTATTAATGACTAATTCTGTCTCATTATATGGGTACAAGAAATCCCGCTTTCAAGCTCCCATGTCAAATTGGCGGGCAATTCTACCGATACTACGGACCAATTACCATACTAATTTACTTGGGTATTAGGTGATTCTACGAATCTAAATGTGTCTGACACCATAATTCCAACAACGCGAGGTGCCAAAGCTTACTGCCCTGAATTGCTGTCATATACTTCTCGGGTGCAGCTAATAAGCGATCAATATAGGCGCGTTGCAACATCCCCCGTTCACGACAAGCTTTAGACTGCAAAATATCATGCATGAAATCATAAAACTCACCCCGCACAAACTTCAGCGCAGGCACAGGAAAATACCCCTTAGGGCGATCAATAACAGCGTCAGGAATCAAACCACGTGCCACCGCTTTAAGCGGGTACTTACCACCTTCACGTAATTTCAATTCAGGCGGCATTTGCATCGCCAACTCCACCAACTCATGATCAAGAAAAGGAACCCTTGCCTCCAATCCCCATGCCATGGTCATATTATCAACCCGCTTTACTGGATCGTCCGTAATCAACATAGTTGAATCCATCCGCAAAACCTGATCAGTAAAGGTATCTGCACCAGATTGATTCAAGCGCGCATCAATCATACC
>JALTKP010000291.1 GCA_027078075.1 Gammaproteobacteria bacterium
CCTAGTGATTAACAGTCACCCGCTCTACCAACTGAGCTACCGAGGAATTACAGAGGCGGTATGGTACTGAGGACCCCGTGTGGGGTCAAGCACCAAGTGCCCCTAATTGGTCGTTTTATTAAGATTTCTTAATTTTTTCGAAATTAATGACATTATCTTTGGCAAGTGACTCTGTCATCTCTGGAACTAGCTTTTTAATCAACGATTTTAAGCTTTCTTCATCAAAGTGCTGACTAGCCGATTCCATTGCCGAAAAGTCTGTTTGTAGCTCATCCCACTCAACAATACGCATTTTAGCGAGCAAGATTTTTTCATGCGATGTGGCACTTAACTGCTCTTGTTCATGAAAGAGCTCTTCGTAAAGCTTTTCACCGGGGCGAAGACCGGTATATTTAATCTCAATATCTTCACCGGGTGTTTTACCGGAAAGAATAATCATTTGTTCTGCAAGATAAGCAATTTTAACCGGTTCACTCATATCCAATACGAATATCTCACCGCCCTCGCCTTGCACCGCTGCCTGCATAATCAGCTGACAGGCTTCTGGGATTGTCATGAAGTAACGGGTTATTTCAGGGTGTGTGACGGTAACAGGGCCACCTTTAGCGATTTGTTCTTTAAAGAGTGGTACGACACTACCCGCAGAGCCAAGCACATTACCAAAACGAACCGTAATGTAATTTGTTTTTGAACGTTGATTCAAATTCTGGCAGAAAATTTCAGCGATACGTTTACTGGCACCCATATTATTAGTTGGGTTCACTGCTTTATCCGTTGAAATCATGACAAAACTATCACAACCATATTTATCCGCCGCCAGCGCCATATTGCGTGTGCCTAAAATATTGTTACGCACTGCTTGTCTTGCCTGATTTTGTAATAACGGTACATGTTTGTACGCAGCGGCATGGAAAATCACCTGTGGTTGGTGTTCACTCATGCAATGATCAATAGCGCTTGTGTCGCACACATCACCTAAAACAGCATGGAACTCTGTTTCTTCACATATACCAGCTAGCTCACGCTCAATTTGATATAGATTAAATTCACCTATTTCAAATACGACTAATTTAGCGGGCTTATAAATTAATATTTGACGACATAATTCAGAACCGATTGAGCCACCTGCTCCAGTTACCATCACTACTTTACCAAACAAAGATTGGGTAATTGATTCCTTACTTAGATTAACCGGATCACGTCCCAGTAAATCATCAATGGAAACTTCTCTGAGTGAGCTGACCGTAGCACGACCTGAAATTAAATCAGCAACATTAGGTAATGTTCTAAATGGGATACCCGCCTTTTCACAGCTAGCAACGATCTTTTGCATCTGAGGGCCTGTTGCAGTTGCTGTTGCAATGACAGCAAGATCTGCCACCTTCTTATGAGCCACATCAGGTAAATCAGCAATGCCACCGAGTACAGACAGGCCATGTAATTTTGAACCACGTAAGCGCGGCTCATCATCAAGAAAGGCGATTGGAACATATTCATTGCCACGTAACATTTCACGTGCAACTAATTCACCGGCCTGACCGGCACCTAGAATAACAACTCGTTTGCTGCCTAGCGGACCATCGTTGCGTAATTGACCATCACGCCAAATTCGGTATAGCAGACGAGGTGAACCTAATAAAAATATGAGCAATAAAGGATAAACTGCAAGAGATGATCTTGGCACGCCTTCAACACGATTAACCAAAAATAAAACAGTAACCAAAAGAACTGAACTAATTGCGACGACGCGAATGATATTCCATAAATCAGGGATACTAGCAAAACGCCATAAACCTCGATAAAGACCAAAACTGTAAGAAATAATTAAATGAATAGGTAGCGTAATCAATAATACCTGCCAGTAAGCCGCGCTTTCCAGCATTTCTAAATTAAACTCAAATCTCAATAAGAATGCGACTGTCCATGCAATTGTCGCCATCAATACATCATGAAGAATAATAGTTGTCGTCCGTTGTGACATTGTAAAATACATCGTTTTTATCTCATTAAAACTGCGTTAGTCTAATTTCAAAGTATCTTCGTTACACTTTATAATAATCTTTGTACCATTTCACAAAATTTTCTATTCCCTGTTCAACTTTAATCTCAGGCTTATAGCCCAAGTCAGCAACAAGATCTTGAACATCTGCGTATGTTGCAGGCACATCACCATTTTGTAATGGCAACATATTCATATCTGCTTTTTTACCTAAGCAATCTTCCAACACCTTAATATAGTGTAGAAGCTCAACGGTATTATTATTACCTATATTATAAAGTCGGTACGGCGCATAACTAGTAGCAGAATCAGGTGCATCACCACTCCAATCAGGATTAGGTTCTGGCACACGATCTAATACTCTGACGACACCTTCAACGATATCATCAATATAAGTAAAGTCACGACGGTGTTGACCATTATTAAATACATCTATCGGTTTACCAGCAAGTATATTTTTAGTGAATAAAAACAGTGCCATATCGGGTCTTCCCCATGGCCCATACACGGTAAAAAAGCGTAACCCTGTTGTTGGTAATTTAAATAAATGACTATACGAATGCGCCATCAACTCATTAGCCTTTTTAGATGCGGCATAAATACTAACGGGATGATCGACATTATCATGTACCGAGAACGGCATGTTGGTATTAGCGCCGTAAACAGAACTGCTTGATGCGTAGACAAGGTGTTCAACATCATTATGTCTACAGCCCTCCAGAATATTCACAAAGCCGACTAAATTAGTATCAACATAAGAATGAGGGTTCTCTAATGAATAGCGAACGCCTGCCTGTGCTGCTAAGTTAACAACTCTATCTGGCTTATACTCAGAAAAGATTTTAGCAACTGCATCGCGATCTTCTATACCAATGCGTACATCATGATAATTTTCATGTGAAGTTGTTCTTGCAAGGCGGGCTTTCTTCAACTCCACATCATAGTAGTCGTTGAGGTTATCAATACCAATTACCTCATCACCTCTTTCAAGCAATCGCAATGCTAATGTAGAACCAATGAACCCTGCCGCACCTGTAATTAATACTTTCATTCAATCATCTTCTTTATAAGTTGTGTAACTACAAACTGCCATCAATCATGCTGGCAGGTAAAATATTTTTAATGTCATAGATAATACATTCACTTTTTCCAAATGACTGTATTGTTTCTAAGCTCATGGCTTTAAACTCATCATGTGCCACTGCCATAATTATTGCATCATAGGAGTTCTTCGATGGCTCCGAAATAGGTGAAATACTGTATTCCGCTTCAATTTCTGCTGAATCGCCCCATGGCTCGTAAATATCTGCACTAATGTCTTTATGCTTAAAGGCATCGACCATATCAATCACACGCGTGTTTCTTACATCAGGGCAATTTTCTTTGAATGTGAACCCCATAATAAGAACACATGCGTTCTGGGTCTGAATATTTTTGCTCTGCATTAAACTAATAACTTGCTCAACGACGTATGTGCCCATCCCGTCATTAATTTCCCTTCCAGACAAAATTATTTTGGGGTCAAAGCCAACTTCTTGGGCTTTATGTGTTAGATAGTAAGGATCAACACCGATACAATGACCACCAACAAGCCCGGGACGGAAAGGAAGAAAGTTCCACTTTGTTCCTGCTGCTTCGAGTACATCTATGGTATTAATATCTAGCTTATTAAATAACATTGCTAGCTCATTAATCAGTGCAATGTTGACATCTCTCTGGGTGTTTTCGATTACTTTAGCCGCTTCGGCAACTCGAATCGAGGCCGCTTTGTAGGTACCGGCAGTGATAATGCTGGCATACAACGCATCAATAAAATCAGCCGCAACAGGTGTAGAACCAGAGGTGACTTTTTTTATGGTTGGCAAACGGTGTTGTTTATCGCCAGGGTTGATTCGTTCTGGGCTGTAACCGACAAAGAAATCAGTATTAAGAGACAAACCTGATTCTCGTTCTAAAATAGGAACGCAAATATCTTCTGTTACACCAGGGTAGACAGTTGATTCATAAACAACATAGTCACCAATGCTCAGAGACTGCCCTACTGTCGTGCTTGAGCTATGCAAAGCATTTAAATTTGGTTTTTTATCATCATCGACTGGCGTTGGTACTGTAACAATAAAGAAACTACAGTCTTTAAGGACAGATGCATCTGTTGTGCAATCTAGCAAAGATGCTGATGCTAATTCATCTTGCTCAACTTCATTGGTTCTATCAAGGCCTTCTGTCAGCTCATCGATACGAACCTGACTAAGATCAAAGCCAATCGTCTTGTATTTTTTACCAAATTCGACGGCTAACGGGAGACCAACATAGCCAAGGCCAATCACCGCTATGCAAATATTGTTTTCAGAAATCATAATTCAGGTACTTAGAGCGATATTTCGGTTAATTATACCGTCTTTTTCACTATATATCGCATCAAAACGAAGTATAAAGTGGCTAAACCAAGTAACGATAACAACTGAACGGTTGAACTCGCCTTATAGGTAATAAGAGCTATTATTGAACATATCAATATCAAGCCATATTCAAGATTAACTAATTTCTTTCTACTTATGCCCGTTTCAGCTAATTGTTGGTAAAAGTGACTCTTATGCGCATCCCAAAACCGCTCACGGCGAAGTATTCTTAATATTAGTGTAACCGTCGCATCAACAATAAAAGGAGAAAATATAACAACCGAGATCCAAATCGGTATAAATCCTTCCGAATGTGAATAAAGAGCCAATATTGCTGCCAATAACCCCAGAGAAGACGAACCACCATCTCCCATAAAGATCTTTGCGGAGGGATAATTCCAGAATAAAAAACCGAGTGCCGAGAAAGATATTACCAAACTTGATATTGCAAAGTCGGTTTGTGACTCAATAAAGCCAATCAACGCAAAGGTAGCAAAACCAAATACAGCCATACCACCAGCGATACCATCAACACCGTCCATAAAATTATAAAGATTAATCATCCAAACTATAAACAATATGGACAAAATTACAGCCGCGCTTGTTGGTAACGTAAAGCTAATCAAATCAATATTGATATTAGTAACAGCATAACCTGCATCAACAATAATAAATGCAGCAAGCAAATGAACGATCATTCTAATAACAAAACTAATTGAATAAAAATCATCAACAATAGAGATCCCTGCGACTAACGCTAATGATAATAAGACGATTGAATAATTAGAGCTTATACTGCCATTTAAAGAAAGCCAAAGAAGAGACAATATAATCCCGGTTAGGATAGCAATACCGCCCAACCGAGGAGTAGGTATTTCGTGAAGTGAACGGCTATTCGGTTTATCTAACGCTATAAATTTAGCCGGCAATCTTAATATCAATGCAATGCATAAAAAAGAGATTAAGGCTGAAGATAAAATAGGTATATATAAATTCAGCATCTTAATCTATGGTTTAAGCACTTTGGCATTAGCGAACACAATTAGTATTATTGCTTACGCCAAACTGTTCTATTGATATAGCCAGTGTAACTATGAATTATCTTAACCATTTTCTTTGAAACATTATCAACATCATAATCACCAACAATGTTGAAAGCACGAATCTTATCATCATGCTGGTCCAGCGTAATTGAAATAGAATTCAATACACTTTCAGCATTAAGATCTGACATAATCAAAACACCTTCATCCATTCCTTCAGGACGTTCATGTGCTTGTCTAATTGTAATGGCAGGGAGATTCAGAACAGTAGATTCTTCTGTGATCGTGCCGCTATCTGAAACAATGCAAAGTGATTCTTTTTGTAGTTTCACATAATCAAAGAAGCCCATTGGTTTAACAAAGCTTACTAATTCATGTAAATCAACTTTATCCAGCTCTTCCAAGCGTATTTTAGTTCTTGGGTGTGTAGAGACAATAACAGGGAATTTGTATTTATCAGCAATTGCTGTCAATGAATCTAAAAGATCCTTAAAATTACTCGGGTTATCAACATTTTCTTCACGATGAATACTGACAATAAAGAATTCTTTCGCTTTCAAACTCATCTTATTAAGAATATCTGATGCATCAATATCTTTAGCATGATGATCAAGAATTTCCTTCATTGGAGAACCAGACTTAATAATAGTCTCAGGCTTAATGCCTTCCCTTATTAAATATCTTCGAGCATGTTCGGTATGGGTAAGATTTATGTCACTAGTATGATCCACAATGCGTCGGTTAATTTCTTCTGGTACACGCTCATCGAAGCTGCGATTACCCGCTTCCATGTGGAAAATAGGTATTTTTCTACGTTTGGCTGAAATTACTGACAAACAACTGTTGGTATCACCTAAAACCAAAATGGCATCAGGCTTCTCTTTTTCAAATATCTCATCGCTCTTTGCAATAACATTACCAATAGTTTGGGCAGCTGAACCTTGCGCTGCATCCAGATAATAGTCAGGCTTTTTAACACCTAACTCTTTAAAGAAGATTTCGTTTAATTCATAGTCATAATTCTGACCTGTGTGAACTAAAATATGATTGGTATGTTTATCAAGCTCTGCCATCACTCGGCTTAATTTAATAATTTCTGGTCGAGTACCAACAATTGTCATGACCTTAAGCATTTAATTCTTCCTTAACAAAATCAAGTTTCATTAGTAATGTTTTAATTTCTTCTACATTGAGTCTGTTAGTGCTATGCGACGTGTAGTCCTCAGCTTCAGTAATAACCTCTTCACCATCACTAAAATATTTTGCATAGTTAAGATCGCGGTTATCTGCCGGCAAACGATAGTAATCGCCCATATCAATCGCATGCGCCATTTCTTCTCTTGAAATAAGTGACTCATAAAGCTTCTCGCCATGACGCGTACCGATAATTCTTGGTTTTTCTTTTCCACCAAACATTTCATTCAGCGCTTGCGCTAAATCTGCAACGGTTGAAGCAGGTGCTTTTTGTACAAAAATATCACCCTGTTCACCATGTTCAAATGCATATAACACCAAATCGACCGAATCTTCTAAGGACATTAAAAACCGCGTCATATTAGGATCAGTAACTGTTAATGCTTTACCTTCTTTGATTTGCGCGACGAAAAGAGGAATAACCGAACCACGTGATGCCATAACATTGCCGTAGCGTGTTGCACAAAGAACAGTATCTGTTTTACTCTGCATACGTGATTTGGCAACCATGATTTTTTCAGACATTGCTTTCGAAATACCCATTGCATTAATGGGATAGACAGCCTTATCAGTACTTAAAACAATGACACGTTTTACGCCATTTGCGGTGGCCGCATTCATAACATGCTCGGTACCTTCGATATTTGTTCGTACAGCTTCCATTGGGTAAAATTCGCAGGAAGGAACTTGTTTTAGTGCTGCCGCATGAAATACGTAATCAACACCTCTCATCGCTTGATGAATGCTATCGTAATCACGTACATCACCAATATAGAATTTTAATTTAGGATGGTTCAATGCAATACGCATTTCTTCTTGTTTTTTTTCATCACGACTAAAGATTCGTATTTCTCGAACTTCGGTAGATAGAAAACGTTTAAGCACCGTATTACCAAACGAGCCTGTGCCGCCTGTAATCATTAATACCTTATCTTTAAACATGCTGGTTATCCTGAACTATTTATAGTTATGCATAGATTTTATAAGACTGACCCAATCAGGTGCAACATAGCCTGTTGCTTCCTTAAATTTGTCTGCATTTAATGAACGATCAATTTTAAAAGAATCATCATATTCAACATCAATGACCTTATTATACTCTTTTGCGATGATATTTAATAAATCATACTTGCCAATAGCTGGACCAGCAACATGATACAAGCCAGTTAAACCCTTGTTTGGAATAACATAGTCACGAATAACTTCTGCTAGTACGACGGTAGGTAGTCCTGAAAATATCGCTTTTGAGAATCCTTTACAGCTCCCCTGTTGAGACAAAAACCACTCCAATAAACCATGTTTTGTTTGTAATTCATGACCAATTGTTGACGTTCTAATTGTGATTGCAGATGTATCAATCACCTCACCCAGATACTTAGATTTCCCATAGATATCAGTAGAATCAGACGGATCTGACTCGACATAAGCGCCTTTTTTGCCTAAAAATACACAATCTGTGCTGATATGAATTAACCGACTATTATTGTCTTCGCAATATTTATTTAGCTGATGCGGCAATAAAGCATTAATAGGGATAACTTCTAATGGGTTATCTGCACCCGCAATATGCTTGGTGAGACCGATACAATTAATAACAATATTAGGTTGTAGTTTGCCGATCAAAGCTGAAAGATCGGTCGTTTTATAATCGATACCAGTAATTAACTTATCCACTACATCATCTGAAAAGTATTTGCTGACTGATGAATCTCGCACTGTGCCGTATACATCCCAGTTTTCATTTTGATTTAGTACTTTAAAAAATGTGCTGCCAATCATGCCACTAGCACCTAAGACAAGAATTTTCATTTAATTACCTTTCTCAACCAGCTCATGCATCATTTCCTCTAACTTACCTAACAACATATTTCGATCAAAGTTATTATTATAATAATCTAGTCCCTTCTCGCCCATTTTATTTATAGATGCTTTATCCATTTGTTCCATCTCTAACACTGCATTTGCGAGTGCAACTGGATCCTCTGCAGCAACCGATAACCCGGCACCCGACTCTTTAATAACCTGCCCACCTTCGCCATCCAGTGCAGAAATAATAGGTTTGGCACATGCCAAATATGATTGCACCTTACCGGGGATCGTTAATGAAAAAATAGGTTCTTTTTTTAACGTAACCAGCATAACATCGGCTTTAGAGAAGAACACCGGCATGTCAGTCATAGGGTAACTTCCCAGTAAATGTACAGTATCAGAAAGATTGAGTTTAATGATCTCACTCTTCACCCATTCAAACTGCCTACCATTACCAAGAACAACCCAATGAATATTCTTATTTTCATTAGTCAGCACCGCTGCTTTAAGGATTGTTTCGAAATCTTGTGCAACACCAATATTGCCTGCAAACATTACAACAAAACCATTTGGCACAGCGTTTGTTACATCACTATTGTCGGATAATGAAATGGGTTTATAAAGAGACTCTGCTGTATTAGGGAAATAACGGATTCGCTTTTTATCTACATTAAATTTAGCAATAGCATCTGTAAATTGACGTGATTGAACGAGTACCAAATCACACCCTTTGTAAATCCATTTAACCAGCTTACTAACAGCACTGATGATTCTTTGATTGGAAACAGCACCTGTTGCTGTTAAGCTCTCCGGCCATAAATCCTGTACCCAAATAATAACTGGTGTCTTTCTAAGCCAACCGATAAACCGTGCGGGTATTACCAAAGTTATAGGTGATACAGAATACGCAAAAATAAGATCGTATTTTGAACGACAATATATTGGCCCTAGAAATAAACCAAAAAGCACAAATGATAAATAATTTATTGCTAGAAGTAGCTTGTTATCACTCCCTCTAGGCACAAGAGGAACTCTACATATCTTGATGCCATTTCTAGATTCAAAGTTTTTATTAAAAAAACTATAACCAGAAAAAAACTTACCCGCAGGATAATTAGGCTTTCCTGTTAATACCGTCACTTCATGGCCCTTGCTCACCAAGCCATCAACAAGGTCATTTATTCTAAAGTTTTCAGGCCAAAAATATTGTGTAACAACGAGTATCTTCATTTAATTAATTGCATTTGCGCGTTAATAAATCAGCGTATAAACTTAAATATTTCTTAATAACGACTTGCCATGTATATTGATTGCTAACAAATATTTCTAATGCTTTTCCCATATTTGATAAGTCGTCGTTATTCGATGTGATTTGTTGCAAACTATTATACACCCCCTCTACAGAAGCACTGCAAACTATACCGCCACCTTGATCCGATACTTGATTAAAACCACATTGATCAGTCAACACAACTGGCGTTGAGGATATTCCTGCTTCAAGAACCACGATAGACATTGCTTCCTGACGTGATGGGATAACCAAACAATCAGCCGCATGATATGCTGCAGACTTCTCTGCACCACCGACGTAACCGGCAAAATGAACTCGATTGCTTAAATCATTGTTATTAACCATACCTTTTAAACTTTCGAGCATGCCACCATCAGGACCTGCAAAAACCAGATGCCATTGATTCCATTCATCATGACCACGAACAAAAGCCTCTAACAATAAATCAGGACCTTTAATTGCGTTTAACCGACCGAGAAATAGCATAAACGGATTGTTATTAACAGCAACTTTTTTTCTAAATACAGTTTCACCACCTCTCGAGAAATCTTCAGGATTAATACCATTAGGTATTACTGAAATTTTTGATGGCTCAATACCATAA
>JALTKP010000292.1:0-10172 GCA_027078075.1 Gammaproteobacteria bacterium
TACATTTTCAGCATATAAAAAAGATAACGATATTTAAAAACCGCTTTCACGCAATATAACAGACAGTGCAAAACGCCAGAAACGACCTAAGATACTCTCGGATTCCACAGGTATTTGAATAATACCTCGCTCAACATGTGATAAATTAATCGACTCAACTGGCTGTAATATAACTTTATAAACGGTCGTGTCAGTTAGCATTTTTCCAGCTCTATCAGGTGTTGCAGCAATGTCACCACCGTACGTTTGTATAAACCAAGGTGATTTCATATCACCTGTGCTTGCCGTATCAATACTAATAATCGTTGCATCAAAAGGCGATAAAACATTTGTATTCGAGTAAAAACGTGCCTTGCCATTAATTAAACGTGATACAACATTTTCAGGAACATAGGTTTCTATTTGTAGTTTACTGTCATCAGAAATTTGCATGAGTGGCAAGTCAGTGTTGACCCAGCGACCAACACGAAGTGTTTCGTCGACAGAAAGCACTTTGCCACTAAATTCAGCAGTAATATTTAAAGCATCCTTGCGCCCTTTTAATGCTTGTAATTCAGTCTGCGACTCACTTAATCTTTCTCTTGTGAGTTCACTGAATTCAATCATTTCTTCTACAGTTCTAACACGTGACAATTGCAGTGTTAGTGTTTTCACCTGAAGTAATGTTTTGTTATAGGCAGTATTAAGCTCTGGAGATTCTAGTTCAATAACAACTTCGCCTTTATTAACTGTATCAAATTGTGATTTATTAACACTAACAATGCGGGCAGATTCAGGGCTATAAATTTGTGTGTAATTGATTGGTCTTAATACAGCGATGCTTTCGCTATCTTGTTGCCATGGAATAACAAATAAAATAATAATAGCAGCGAAAATTGATGCTAAACGTTTTGTTTCTTTATTCCATATTATTTTATCACGTAAGCTAACCCATACAGATACTTCACGTATAATAGGCTGCAAGATAAAAACGCCTATTTCTACTGCCATTAAGAACAACCCTAACGGTTTAAAAAACACATAGTAAACTAAAGCAGCAATACCTATAAATAAGAAAGCACGATAGATCCACGTGCCAATAGCATACGCAATGAGAATATTTGGGTTACGCACTGAATACCATTCATCAGGACGCTCCCCTATCCCAAATAGTTTGTTACGTAGCCACCACCTTGCAAGGGCAAATGACCTATCTTGCAAATTTGGTGTATCGAGGATATCACTAAGTAAATAATAACCATCAAAGCGCATAAATGGATTCAGGTTAACCGCCAAGGTCATTACCCAGCTCACGGAAGCAACCATAAAAGCCATGCTCCGCAATATACCATCTGGTAAGAAATTCCATATTAAAGTGGCAATGATAGCGAGTGATAACTCTACCATCATACCTGCTGCAACAATATTTAAACGCTCTCGACGGCTTGTTAAACGCCACGAGTCAGTTGTATCAGTGTATAGAACTGGCCACATAACCATAAATGCCACACCCATTGTTGGCACTTTTAAACCATAGTGTTTAGCCGTATAGGCATGCCCTAATTCATGCGCGATTTTCACAAAAACAATCGCAATTGCGTAGGCAATAGCTCCTTCAAAAGATATAAAGTTTGTAAAACTATCTTTAAAGCTATCCCACTGGCGACTAATTAAGAATAAACCTAAAATAAAACTAATCAAAAGACCAATAAGAATATGTCTGCTATAAAATTTTTCAGCAATTGGTAGCGTTTTATCAAGGAAACGATCTGGTTTAACTAAAGGTATTCGAATAAAAAGATAGTGATGCAGTAAAGATTTGAAGTAACTTTTAACACCACCGCGTGATTTTTTTAAGAGATGCGCAGTGTATTTCCCATCTGTTATGTGCAGTAAATTATTTTCAAAAAGAAATTTTTGTAAATCTATTATTTCCTCTTCGGTTACATTTACAGATGATTTAGCATTAATAATGTCAACCAATACTGATGGCTGCGAACCACCCTTCCAATGCGATAAAATAATAAATTCAAACCAACCTATACGAAAAAACTCTTGCCTAACCGGATCGCAAATTGTCCATGCAGGTGAACCATCTGGGTTAGCCGAGGCTGGCTGAATTTTAAGCTCCTGGCGTAAACTAAAAAGACAAGTTTCTTGTTCATCAGCATTCCCACCAAAACTTTCTGTCATGGTAGCCATGTCGCTTATAAGCCCAAGAACCGTCTTAATGCAGAAATCGGTTTACGGAAAATATAGTAAAATAAGCTCACTTTTTCACCATAAACCTTGGCAGTAGCTCTCAGTCCAATACGAGGTGGTTTCTCCTCATCATCAAATCTAGCATGTAACTTAAAGGACAACACATCATCAGGCGAGAGTTGAGCTTCATAACTCAATTGCCTTAGCTTGGCGTCAAGTGGCGATGTTGGGTCTACATTAAGAAAAGCACGCACGCTTGCTTCATCTCCAAATGAAATGGCATCATCGACAGGAACCCACACCAATAATTCAGTTGCACTGGGGTCAGCTAAAGTAATGATCTTCTGCCCTACTTTAACTGGTTTTCCCACCCAATCACTTTCATCACTGTATACAGCGATACCATCTTTAGTCGCTCTGACCTCAATGCGCTGCAACAACTCTTTTGCATAGATAACTTCTACTTTTTTCTGCTCAACAACGGATTTAAGTAAATCTACATCTTCGCGCGTTTTTTCATCAGCAAATGCCTTTGCAGATGCACGCCGATAGTCCGCCAAGGCTACATCTAATTCTTTTTTACCTACTTCATATCTATTTTTAATACTGCTGTCTTCTAGTGAGAACAATACCTGACCTTCTGACACAAAAGCATTAGGTCTAACATAAAATTTCTTCACTATGCCATCTATCGGTGGGCTTAAAATAACAGGTTTAATCGCAACTACTTCAGCTGGCGCAGTAACTGTTTGTGATACCGGAATAAACATAATAACGAAAATAAATATCAATATCGCAAGACGTGTACGCTTTTGCAGCAATCGATCTTTAAAATCATGAAGGCGTTTTCGCCAGGTATAACGAATTTTATTTACATTTTGCCAGCAATAAGAATAAGCATCGACAACAAATTCCATTCTCGTTAAATCTTTTTGTTGCCAATGAGTGCGTGAGTTAAACCAAATGCCACCGGTGATTTCCCCATCATTATCAATAAAAGGACACCACAATGAACATAGCCCTAATTGTTTCCACTCATCGATAATGTCATCATTTAAATCAGTGTCTACAATTTCATATATATCAGATGCTTTTTCATTCTCTGATACATACTTGATCATTCGAGATAATGACTGAAGAAATGGTGAGTTTGAATCTGGTCTGGCGACACCAGAAACAGCTTCAATAACAATACGCCCTGTTACATCATAAGCCCAAAGGATAGCTTGTTCATATGGACTCACTCGATGTGAGTCATTAACAATGAGAAAGGCTAGTTCATCTTTCTTTTTACAGGCACGTGCAAGTTTTTCTAATTGAAGTACGGTTATAAGATCGCGTAGTGCACGTTCCTTTTCGTCTTGAACATCAGACATTTATTTTGGTTCCGGGAAATAAGCAGTACCACTCATACCGGGCAATAACTGTTTTGTCTTAGTATCTATAACTGCCTCTACCTCAATCGTTTGACTAACTGGGTTTATTTGCCCGACTACACGTAGTACTTTTGCTGTGTAGATTTTACCCGTTTCATCAATTTTGATTGAGAATTTTGATTTGTCGGTTAACCATGCTGTCCAGCTAGAAGGCACAAACATTTGAACCCTCGGTTTGCCGTTAGAAATAATATCTACAACCTCTTGCCCATTAGATACATTTTCACTTAAATTAACATGGCGTTTTACGATTCGACCGGCGTAAGGTGCTCTAATTGTGCAATAACGGTTTCTTGCCCTAACAATACCTACTTCAGCCTTACCTTTTTTAACCTCAGCTTCTGAAATAGCAATTTCCAGATCGCTGATCGATTGGTATTCTTTCATTTTTTTATTGGAGGCATGTTTGGCTTCGACTATTTCTAGCTCAGCATTGGCTTTATTAAGCTCTTGTTGTAATACATCACAATCAAAATCAGCTAAACGAGCGCCTTTCTTAAAATACTCACCCAATTCATAGGGGAAACGGATAAGTTTAGCACTCAATTGACTAGATAGTGTTGCTTTTGATTGGGGTAATAGCAAAATACGTGCGGTAAATTCATCTTGGGGAGAAAGTTTCTGCTCAATATCCGAGTTAGCATAAGCCACAGGAACACCTGTAGTAACTGCTGATAAAATAACAAAGCTTAAACCGACTAGATAAAAGCGATACCTAATGGATACCATATTCATTATCTAATAATAGCTCTTTAGTTTCTGCTATCAAGTGCAACGGCTTCTACTGTGTTGTAGTTAAGACTAACGTCACGTTTATCAATGATCTGCTTCAACATGGCATTATCTAATTGAGAACCGGTGACGGTAGCTGGTTTTACCTTAACGGAATCTACTACTTTGTCATTTTTATTCGTTGTAGGCGCTTCTGCTTTAATAAGTAGAGTCGTTGTTCTACTCTCTAGATGATTTTCAATCGCAGTTGCTAATGTAGAAATGTCTCGGCCATTCACTTCATCCGGCAAAGGATCCGTACCTAATACGTTATGAATGCGTGAAATAGAACCATGTAGATCGGCATATGCCAACCCTTTACGTAAACGACCAGCAATGGCACTAGCGCGGCTCATTATAACTTCACTCATACCGACACGATTTGCCTTTTTAGCAGCTGCTATATTGTCACTAATTCTATTTTCAACATCACTAAGCTCATTTGCTAGCCAATAGTCTTCTTTTGTTTCTAAATAACGCTGCCATGTTAAATGTACCTGCGTGAGAATTGCCGCACTTAATGCAAGTCGACGAGCATCGGCAAGCTCAACCTGCGTCTCTGCCTGTTCTTGAGCTGCATAACCAGAGAAAAGATTGAAAACATTCCAGCTAACCTGAACACCTACCGTTGACCATGTGTTATTAAATGCAAATTTATTACTGTCATAATTTCGACCAGTACTAATTTCAAGACCAGGGAACATTCGCAATAAGGCTTTTCTTACTTCCAGATTTGAAATTCGCTTACGATAATCTTCCTCACGTATTTCTGGGCGTGATTGTAATGCGACTGTTTCAAGTTTGTTAATATCAAAACTTATATCTGGAATAGTATCTTCACTTGTAACCAAAACCGTATATTGCGTTGCAGGCTTAAGGTTCATTATATTTGCCAGTTCCAGCTTAGAATGACTCATTTCTTTGCGTAACTCAGACATTCTATCAATTAATTCAAGCAAACTACGTTGACGCTGCAATGCATCCATTGGTTTTTCAATTTTCTTACTTTCAAGCTCACGACTACGCTCAATTGCCTCACGTGCTTCTTTTAATATGGCATCTATCTCGTTTGTCATTTTGTCTGCAACTACGACACGCCACCACAAAGTATGTACATCAGAAACAATGTTCTGAATTATCTTTCGGCGCATTTCATTGGAGATGTTAACCTGATCGGAAATCTGTTTAGCATTCGCATAACTCACACCAAAATCTAACACGTTCCATGCCAGATTAGAGGAAAAAGTATCACGTCTACGTTCTTGTGAAGTCGAAGCCTCTAGTGACTGAGTACCACTGATGAGTGATTGACTGATAGCACCAGCATCATTACTTCGATCATTATAACCGGCATTCAATACCAGCTTAGGTAAAAGATCAAAACGAGATACTTCAAGTGAGCCAGTAGCGACTGCGCGCTCCATTAACTTTACACGTTGATCAAGATTATATTTAAGTGCTCTTGCAATTGCTTCACTTAAGCTAATTGGACCAGTAACAGGCTCTTGATCTTTATATAAATCAAGCATGTCTTGTTTTATTCGCTCGCTACGCTCTGTGTCTGTTATTAACTCTGGTGAAATAGCACAGCCACTCATTGTTAATGCTGCCGTGAGCACCAGTAATAATTTTAAAATTCGATTATTTTTTTCTTTCGTGAAGCAATCCATTATTCTTCCCAATCATTATTTTTTAATAACTAATTATATTTATTGCAAATCAAGTGCAGGCTTCTGCTTCTGCACTCTCTTTTAATATTTTTTCAGCTTCTTCTTTAGTGATGCCAGCTTTGACCGCCTCGACCATGACTGCTTTAATCTCAGATGGCAATGGGTACATCAATCCTGACATAATGAAACGTAATGCATCAGCAACAGGAATTCCACCCAATACAGCACTCTGTAAAAGCAATGCGGCTCTAGCACGATTTACCCCTGTTGCCGTAGCCAATATTACTTGCGCTGATGATGGATCAGCCGTAATCAAACCTTCAACAAGTTTGAGCACATGAGATGTTGTCATACCGGGTGCTTGATCTAAGAAACCGACTAATAATACTCTATCAATAAGTTCTAAACTACTTGTCACCTTTGCTGCATAGATAAGAACCTGTGCTGGCTCCATACCGGCGATATTACGTGCAACATTTGCAGGATCCCATTTACCTCTAGACAAGCTTTTATATAACTTAGGTTTTGTATTTAAACTTCCAATCTTAGCTGTTTGTAAATTACCAATTTCAAATCTGCCGGCATTGTTGGTCGCATGTCCTGAACCAAAATCAAAGGTGACGGTTACCTGACCATCATCGCCAACAATAATCTCCATTGCAGTACCACGAACACCCATTGTGGCAGTCGCAGTTTTTACTTTATATTTTTTCTTACTTCTGACACCAATAATGCCGGTTACGGCGCGCATACCACCTTTTAGGAGATCTAAAGCCATGGCATCCTTTTCTTTTTCAGCAAAAGAAAATTTATAATCTGAAATCTTAAGGACTGTATCAGATTTTAGTGACAATAAACTTTGATCAACCATCACCAAGCGCATTGATGATTTTTTAATTGTTTTAATAGTGTCGCCAGTAAAAATCTGTGCACGACGTTTTAATTTACGCTCTTTACCTTTTTCATTAATTGCGACAGCCTTGCCTTTTACTAAAATAACTTTGCCAGCATAAGTGCTGTTAGTACTTGATGCTATAAGCAAAGGCATAGGTAATGCCAGCAACAACAGTAACCCATATACTTTAATAACTGCTTTTATATTTTTTATTGATTTCACTTACATACTTCCTTGAGCAATTAAACCCTTGTGTTTCAAACAGCGTTTAACGACAACTTAACGTGTCTGGTGTTTGAAGCAGGATATCCAATACTGCCAGTTGTTCTTTAGAGAACTGACTTACAGCGAGTTCCAATTGTTGCTCAAGCCTTAATTCATATTCACTTAAGGTTTCACCTGCTGCTGTTGGGTCACTTTTTAATAGTGCTTCAAATTCAGCAACCAAATCATCATTACTGGTTCCATCATCAACTAGTGCAACAGTCAGGTCATCAATAACACCGGTCCACTCTGTATCGGTAACAGTACGATAAACAATTGGTGTTACCGTAGATCCTGAACGTGCTACTTGAATTGGATCATAGTTAAAAGATGGCCCTGAAATTGAAATAAACCCACCTGCTCCGCCACTACCTGTTGGACCAAAAGTAAATGTTCCTGTACCAGTAAAGCCACCTAATGGTGTAGATGTTGTATTACCAGTAAATAGATCGAAGGTGACGCCCGCAGGTGTATTGATAATTGGCGAGCCAATAAAGGTAGTCGCGCTAATTAACTGGAAGTTACCATTAGCAGGTAATACAAAACCATTTAGCAACACAATGTTAACTGTACCGTTTAATGTTGCCGTACCATTAATGATCAGTTGGTCATATTGAGTACCTGGAACTAAACCGGCAATTTCAAGAACGATAGTACCGCTACTAGTTTGAGTAAAGTCACCATTAATTGTCAGGCTGCCTGGAGAGTTACCTGGGCTAAGGATACCGTTATTTATAAATGAGGTGGCTTGAGTAACGTCTAATGTACCTTTACCAAATATAGTGCCGTTGTTAATAAAGTCGCCACCATTAACTACGAATGTTTGACCTGCTGCAATATCGAGCACACCATTATTTAGGATTGTTGCATCACCCATAACGTTAATAGTGCCACTTTGTACAATGAGTGTATCGGAAAGCGCTAGTGTTTGAAGTGTTACATTACCACTTGTGAAGGTAATGACATCCACGCCATCAGGGATTGTTATGCTATCACCGTCTGCGGGTGTTAAACCTAAGTTCCAGTTATCTGGGTTTGACCAGTCGCCATCACCTGCCTGACCTGTCCAGGTTTGTAATACGACATTATTAAAGATATTTACATCTACCACACGATCAACATTAATACCGTTGATCATTGTTGTTACAGTAAAGCTATCAGTACCCCTGAACCCTATGTTTGCCTGATAGGTATATGTTCCATCACCATTGTCGGTAACGGTTCCATTCATGCCTTGGGTAAACGAAACAAGTGTTCCCTGTATTACATCTGTTTGTGAACCAGCAGAGTCACCACGAACACTGACATTTTCACTTGGCAGTACATCAACGACAACTGTCGCTATATCTATACCACCATTTCTATCAGTAATTCTGTAGGTAAACGAGTCCTGTCCTGAGAAACCCTGATTAGAGATATAAACAAGATTACCGGCTTGGTCCAAGCTCACCGTGCCATTAGCCGGCTGGGTAAAATCAAATAATGAAATAGTCTGATTATCGAGATCAAAATCATTATTAAAAACATCAAAGGTTGTTGCAACGCCCGTATTAACTATATAAGCATCATCACCGGCAATAGGTGGGTTATTGACAAAAGAACTATCAACAATAAGTTGTAATGATGTGCCTGTATCATTTAAACGGAAACCAATATTCGCAGGTCTGTTGATACCCAAGTCACCCACAAATCCAGTACTCATCCCATAGGTAGCAATTGTAAAAACTTGCCCCTCTACTAATTGCGTATCATAATTATTTAAAAATGACACATCGATAATACCATTGTTAAAATTCATTATGCCGCTTACTACTAACTGATCATGATCAGCCGCGGTTAGTCCTGGTGCTGGGCCACCAATTTCAACACTAAAAACAGTCGTTGGATCGATATCGATATCACCCGTGATATTTAATATTCCAGAAGAACCGCCAGGGCGAATATCAGTAATTGGCGCAGTTGTGCCTTGAAGGTCAATTGTGCCATTACCTTGTAAGATATAACCTGTTGATGAAACAGAAGAAGGAACTTGCAATGTGCCACTTTGCGCATCAAGGACACCATTATTATTGCTGAATGTAACTGTTCCTGAAATGGTCGACACCCCAGTACCGCTACTCTTTAAGATAGTACCGGCATTAGTCAGCACTGGTGCGGTACCAAATGTTGTTAGATCTGTGTCATTTGTAAATTCTAGTGTTCCACCTACCAAATTATTAAATGTACCGCCAGCAATGCGCACATTATCTGCGGAAATTTGTACAATACCGGCATTATTTAACGTGCCTGAGATATCATCAAAGCCATTGTTGTTATTGAAATTCAACGTTGCATCAGATGCGATTGTTAACTCACCTGCAATTTCACCACTACCGAATAAATAGGTGCCGTTGTTAAAACTACTGCCGAGGCCGAAGGTCTGTATCCCCGAATTAATGCGTAATGAATTAGGTCCTGTGCCACCCGTAACTGTAAAGTTATTTGCGTAACTAGTATTACCTGCAATAGAGATGAAACCAGTCTGCGCATCGATAATGCCATTGCCACTCAGCGCAATACTATTTCCGCCTGATGAAGACAGTACGCTATCTCCAACACCTGACGTTTTTACAATAGTGCCTGCATTAACAATACTTAGTATGCCGCCGGTATTAACAAAATCACCATCACCTGCAAAATCAAGTGTGCCCGTGTTATTAAAAGTCGTATTACCATTGAAAAACGTTATGGTGTTGCCGGTCGTAAAGGTGCCCGTATTATTAATGGTGCCACCAGAAACACGTACATTATTAGCAGTGACCTGAATTGTACCGGCATTATTTAACGTACCTGAGATATCATCAAAGCCATTGTTGTTATTGAAATTCAACGTTGCATCAGATGCGATTGTTAACTCACCTGCAATTTCACCACTACCGAATAAATAGGTGCCGTTGTTAAAACTACTGCCGAGGC
>JALTKP010000292.1:10272-34724 GCA_027078075.1 Gammaproteobacteria bacterium
ACTCACCTGCAATTTCACCACTACCGAATAAATAGGTGCCGTTGTTAAAACTACTGCCGAGGCCGAAGGTCTGTATCCCCGAATTAATGCGTAATGAATTAGGTCCTGTGCCACCCGTAACTGTAAAATTATTTGCGTAACTAGCATTACCTGCAATAGAGATGAAACCAGTCTGCGCATCGATAATGCCATTGCCACTTAAAGAAAAATCAGCACCAGCTGCAGCCGCACGTATTTGGCTATCACCTGTGCCTGAAGTTTTTATAATGGAACCATTGTTAGCAATGCTTAATGTACCACCGGTATTAACAAAATCACCATCACCTGCAAAATCAAGTGTACCCGTGTTATTAAAAGCGGTATCACCATTGAAAAACGCTATGTTGTTGCTGGTAGTAAAGGTGCCCGTATTATTAATGGTACCACCAGAAACACGCACATTATTAGCAGTGACCTGAATTGTGCCAGCATTATTTAATGTGCCTGAGATATCATCAAAGCCAAAACTATTATTGAAATTCAACGTTGCATCAGATGCGATTGTTAACTCACCGGCGATCTCACCACTACCAAATAAAAATGTACCATTATTAAAACTACTTCCCACGCCGAAGTTTTGTGTGCCACTACTAATCCGTAATGCATTTGCGCCTGCCCCAATACCCGATGCAGAGAAACCTGCTGCATAATTTGCATTACCCTCAATAGACAAAGTGCCTGCTGTTGAATCGAAAACACCAACGCCACTAAAATCAATCTCCGATCCACCAACAATATTAAAACGAGAATCACCGCTGCCACCGGATTTGATAATAGACCCGTTATTGATAATAGTAGAATTACCAGTATCAACGGTAAGCGTTAAGTCATTGGTGAAATCAATGACGCCGCCAGCCTGATTATTCAGTGTTCCCTGTAAGAGTCGTGAACCATTGCTTGCAAAATTAATAGTCCCTGAGTTATTTAACCGCCCTCTTAGATCACTGTTTCTAAATAAATCGTTAAATACTAATGTGGCACCCGCATTAATATCTAACTCGCCATTTATTGAGCCACCTCTAAAAATAAAGTTGCCGTTATTAAGACTACTGCCCGCGCTAAATGTCTGAGTGCCATTGCTAATTCTAAATGCATTCGGTCCTGTACCGCCTGATGCAGCAAAATCAGCTGCATAGCTAGCGTTACCTTCAATGGATAATATCCCCATTCCCGCATCGTAAGAACCACTACCGCTAAAATTAAGTGTTGAGGCATTTATAATATTAAAACGGCTATCTCCTGTTCCCACTGTTTTAATAAAGGAACCGTTATTAATAATTGAGGAGCTTATCAAACCGGTTGCCACATCATTATCAACTGTCACAGTCAAATCAGAAGAGAAGTCAACGACACCACCCAGTTGATTATTCAATGTACCACCAAGAATTCGAGAGCCATTTGATGCAAATTCAATGGTACCCGCATTGTTTAAACGTCCGACAAGATCACTGTTCCTGAAAAGATCGTTAAAGATTAATGTTGCATCATTGGCAATGGATAATTCGCCGGCAATGTCACCACCACGGAAAATGTAAGTACCGTTATTAAGGCTACTACCAAGCGCAAAGGTGTGTACACCATTACTAATACGAAAAGCATTCGCACCGGAGCCACCACTTGCCGTAAAGTTAGCGGCATAGTTTGCATCACCTTCAATAGACAAAATACCTGTTTGCGAATCAAAAACACCATTGCCGCTAAAATCAATGGCAGAACCTGAAACAATATTAAATCGACTATCGCCAGTACCCGCAGATTTTATGATTGAACCATCATTTGCAATCGTGGTTGTACCATTGCTGACGGTGACCGTTAAATCAGTACTAAAATCAATCGTGCCAGTGTTATTAATGGAACCACCCATAAGGCGTGTTGCATTGCTAGCAAATTCAATGGTACCTGAATTATTCAGGGTGCCCGTTAGATCACTGTTTCTGAAAAGATCATTAAATATTAAGAAGCCAGTACTGCCAATCGCAAGCTCACCTGCAATCTCACCACCGCGGAATACAAAGTTACCGTTATTGATACTGCTACCAGAAGTGAAAGTGTGTGTGCCGCTACCGATACGGAACGCATTTGGTCCCGCGCCACCTGTTGCAGCAAAGTTTGCCGCATAAACTGCATTACCCTGAATGGAAATGAAACCAACTAATGCATCAAAAGTACCTGCACCAGCGAAGTTAAAGCCTGTTCCACCCGCCATACTTAACAGACTTTCGCCCGTTCCACCTGTCTTGGTAATAATACCTGTATTATTAATCGTCGCTGAGCCCGATGTATTATTGACAGTCAGATTCGCAGTGAAATCAATGGTGCCGGTATTGTTAATCGTACCACCATTGATTCGGGAAGCATTCGCTGCAAACTCAATAGTACCCGCATTATTGAGTGTGCCAGTTAAATCACTATTACGAAATAAGTCATTAAAAATCAATGTCGCGTTATTACTAATGGAAAGTTCACCTGCGATTTCACCGCCACGGAAAATAAAGCTGCCATCACTAATGCTACTGCCAGATGAGAAGGTATGTGTACCACCACTAATACGAAATGCTTGACTACCTGAATTACCAGAGGCATTAAAGTTGCTCGCATAATTAGTGTCACCTTCAATCGATATAACACCTGCGACTGAATCGAAGCTACCCGTGCCACTTAAGTTGAGCATGGAACCAGCAGCAATATTTATACGACTGTCACCCGTGCCACCACTTTTAACGATGGCGCCATTATTAATAATAGCTGAGGTTCCTGAATCAACTGTCAAGGTTAAATTAGCTGAAAAATCGATGGTGCCCGTGTTATTAATTGTGCCTCCGAGTAATCGCGAAGCATTTGCAGAAAATTCAATCGTCCCCGCGTTATTTAATGTCCCGGTTAAATCACTGTTTCTAAAAAGGTCATTGAAGTTCAAGCTTGCATCGCTTGCAATAGAAAGTTCGCCTGCAATGACACCACCTCTGAAGAGATAATTACCATTGCTTATGCTGCTACCCGCGCTGAACGTTTGTGTGCCGCTGCTAAAGCGTAAAGCATTTACACCAGTACCACCGGATGCGACAAAACTTGAATCGTAGTTCGCATCCCCCTCAATAGATATGATGCCTGAACCAGAATCAAATACACCTGCACCGCTAAAGTTAAGTGCTGACCCTGCTGATACACTAAAAATACTGTCGCCGCTACCAGCGGTTTTAATAATAGTGCCATCATTATTAATGAAGGTATTACCGGAACTAACTGCTATGGTTGAGTTTGACGAGAAATCAACGACACCTGTGCTGGTGTTATTGATCGTAGCACCCAATAAACGTGAAGCATTCGAAGAAAACTCAATTGTACCTGAGTTATTTAACGTACCAGTTAAATCACTATTGCTGAATAAGTTGCTAAATAATAACGTAGACGTGTTAGCAATATTTACATTACCTGATATTAGACCGCCACTAAAATTAAGATCACCAGCAAGAGAAGTTGTGCCTAACCCACCTAACTCACCAGCGCTTAATGTAACGTTCGTTCCTGCAGCAAATGAAGATATATCGAGCGCATCATCACCTAATAACAAACTACCACCCGTAATGCGAAAATCATTTTCACTACTGGTGAGACTATTAAGTGTCACAGTTCCTGATGAAAAAATAATGCTGCCGGCTAATTCAGGAATAATGACATTGTCGCCATTGCCTGGCGTAAAACCAAGATCCCAGTTAAGTGCGTTATTCCAGTTATTGTCGCCACTGGAGTTTGTCCACGTTATTGTGTCGGCAATAGCGTTGACTGTGATATTAACTGTTGCGGTTTGAGTTTGCTGAAATTGATCAATAACTGTATAGGTAAAACTATCTGTTCCATTGAAATTAGCATTAGGAATATATGAAATACCTGCATCTAAAAATACTAATGAACCATTTGTCGGTGTGCTAGCTATACCATTGAATGAAAAACTGGGATCATCATTTGCTAGCAAATCATTAATTGTTATTAAAACAGAATTATCTTCATCAACAGTAAAGCTGTCATCCATAGCTGAAGCAGGAACAGCCAATGTGGTCAGTAATAACTCAGTACTGTTATTTACTAGGCTGGTGCTGAATTGGTAACCTTGCGGAGCTGCAATAATAATACCATTATCTATTATGGTAGTTGGCACCTGTGTTGGCACAACATTAACAATGCTGAAAGTCTGTCCTAAAGTCGGCTCAAACCCATTTAAAAAACCAAGCTCTAATGTTCCATCAAGAACGAGATCTCCGGCCACTAGAATAAAATCACTTGGCTGTGTGGCAGCATCAAGATCAATAATTAATTGGCTGTTTGTATTAAGAGTCACATCACCAACAATGTTTATTAGTCCTGCATTTACATCACCAGGTGATATTGCACCTATATCGAAAACAATCGCATTAGAAATATCAAGCGAACCAATTCCCAATATTAAGCCTGTACTCGTATCAAATAATCCAGTGAAACTTAAAGTATTAGGTAAAGCCGGATCCGAGCCAAGCAACAATGTGCCCGCATTTGTAAAATCAGAATCAATAGCAACGATAATGCTATCGTTTAGCAAATCGACATTAGAATTATTAATAAACTCGCCACCAGTTCCGGTGATGTTAGAAAATGCAATTCCTGAAGCAAAAATATTAACCGACCCATTGTTGGTTAACGTTCCAAAATTGGCAAGATCAATTGTGCCGCTATTAATATTAATAAGGCCACTGTTAGCAAATGTACTTTCTAATGAAACTGTACCACCATCTATATTCACCTGTGCTGAAATAGATGTTGTAACTACACCGCTGCTTGAAAGTGTTCCGCCTAACCAATCATAAACACCATCAATAGCTAAATTAGTGGAACCGCTAATAATACCAGCAGTTTGAGTAATATTTTGCAGCGGTAAAAAGCCAATCGCATCAGAAATATTAAGCTCTCCGCCCTCAACAATTACGTCACCACCTAAACTTAGCAAGGTATTTCCAATAAGCAATGTCCCAGAACTAACCGTTGTTACACTTGCAACACTAAAGCTGCCGTTTGTATCTGGACCAATGACAACATCAGCGCCATTAGTGACTGTTAAACTATTAATACCCGTCTGACTTAAACCAGTGAAATCACCAAAAATATTAATGACGCCACCTTCAAGGCTTAGATCACCGACAAAATCATTAACGCCGCCGCTAGTAAAATCACCGTTATTAATTCTTAGTATTCCATCACCAGCAAGCGAGCTTGTTTGATCTATACTGCCACCATTATCAAGAAGCGTTAAATCAGCTGTAGTGTCGATAATTAAGGAAGAGCCACCAATCAAAGACAAACCCAAAATTTGCTGTGTATCGCGGATGGTTACTGTTACACCATTCAAAAGAACATCATCGCCAACTTGCGGAATAACATCGCCACTCCAGTTGGCTGCATCATCCCAAAATGCAGTGCCAGCACCACCATCAAATGTGACTGTGGCTAATAAACCATCGTACTGCGCAACAGCCTCATCTGAAAGTACCGAATTAGCTTCAATTGAGCCTGTTTGAACTTCTAAATCCCAATCACCACCTTGTGAACCAATGCCGGTATCATCTGAAGATGCAGCAACATCCGCGCGCGTGTAATCAGCTAGGCTTTGAATGAACGCAAGCCCATCAGCGCCATTAGCTACATCACAACCAAACAACAAAATATCACCGCTATCACTAAGTGCATTACCCCAAGTGGATAAAGTGTCAGCATAACTGTCGATATTGCTATTATTTAAAACGGTGCTTCCGAGTATAAGACTGGCGTCATCGGCATGTGAAAGAATTTGTAAACTGGAAAGATTATTGTAGTTAGCAAGAATAGAATCGATTTGTTCTATGCCATTTTGAGTCGCATTAAGAACAAATACATCGGTATCAGGGGCTAAATCTACCAATAATTGTTCAAAATTTTCAACACGAGAATCAACGATTAAAACGGAGCGATTAAAATCATTTTGTGAAACAGCCGGTGCCGTCAGTATGTCAAATAAAGCTTCAGACTCTGAGTTGTCTTGTGAGTTAAGTGATGCAACAAGTGAATCTGTTTGCGCGTCATCAACAACATTATTAACGTCAACGGCTGTTTGTACTGCCGCAGCATCAAATACAATGCGCTTCTCTAATGCTAAGCGTGTATATCTCTTTGATAATCGTTTTCCCACAAGATAGCCCCCTATCCTTGCTAAATTTATTTCAAAACTTCATGAAGGAATGATTAAGCGGCAACACTTCTGATAATTTTTAAACCGGCTAAACTTGCATCGCGTGCTTTTATAATTTTTAATGCTTAGGCCTAAAGTCTATTTGTTGCTTACATCTTCCCTAATACTTAAGCTAATAATACTACATTTAACAATGACTTGTACAACTTGCACAAATAGATATATCAGTCACTTAGGATTATATTGTAATGTAATTCTTTAAAAGCTTGTAAGCATTTTGCTATAGCTGCTGTCGGTGATGTCTTAATAATTATTTTTAAGCCACTCAAGCACTAAAATTCATAACAAATTAACTACTTTCACTGTTTGGAAAACTCATGGATACAAGCACAGAATTCCCTCTAGACCCTAATATTTGTTACTTAAACCATGCGGCTGTCAGTCCTTGGCCTTTACGCACTCATGATCGTGTTGCTGAGTTTGCAAAAGCAAATTTACACCATGGTGCCGAGTTTTATCCACAATGGTTGGAGGTTGAAAATAATCTACGCGAACAGTGCAAAACCTTGCTTAACGCAGGTTCAACAGATGACATCGCACTTGTAAAAAACACCTCCGAAGCTTTGTCCATGGTTGCGCATGGCTTGGAATGGAAAGCAGGCGATAACATTGTGATCCCTGCCTGTGAATTTCCATCTAATAGAGTGGCATGGGAGTCATTAGCTAAATATGGCGTTGAAGTTCGCCAAGTCGATACCCGTTCGACAGACGAACCGGAACTCGCGATTATTGAGCAGCTTGATGAACACACACGGCTCTTATCCGTAAGTTCAGTACAATATGATATCGGCTTACGTCTGGATTTAGTAAAACTCGGACAATCTTGCCAGCAACACAATGTTCTTTACTGTGTTGATGCAATACAAAGCCTTGGGGTTATAAGCCTTGATGTTGAGTTGATTCAAGCTGATTTTGTCATGGCAGATGGTCACAAATGGCTTTTAGCGCCGGAAGGACTGGCGCTCTTTTATTCACGCCCCGCTGCAAGAAAGCAACTTAAACTGCATGAATTTGGCTGGCACATGCTAGAAGATCTCTATGAATTTGATAAACCGGACTGGTCCATAGCCAAATCTGCCCGTCGCTTTGAATGTGGCAGCCCTAATATGCTTGGTGTGCATGCATTGGATGCCAGTTTAAGTCTTTTTTCAGGTATAGGCATAGAATCCATATCTAGAAACATCTTTAATAATACCTCTTATCTGATTGATAAATTAGATAATATTAGTGACATAAACATACTAACACCACGCTCAGCTACACGGCATGCTGGTATCGTCACCTTTGACATCCCGAATATTGATATGCAAAGCGTTCACGCAAAACTAATGCAAAGAGGTGTAATTTGTGCGCTGAGAGGCGGTGGAATACGATTTTCACCTCATTTTTATACATCAAATAATGTGCTCGATCGCGCAATAAATATTCTCGCTGAAGAGATTAAGTAAACCCGCATTCTGCCGATAACGCCTCTATAGAGCCGAGGATTTAGTATGATATTCGATACAATCAGCAATTATTATGAAAAACAGGTTTTTCTGCAGATTAACTTGATTTTAGGCAAAGAATTCAAAGATGACCCTGATTTTATGGCTGATGTTGCCTGTGTCACCTTAAACAGCCTTCCTCCCCGCTACATTCGCCATCATGTTGATATGGCTTTCTATATGACTAGTGATGAACGTAGTCAAATGGAGAAATCGATTAATCAGGCAATTCTTGATGCAATTGATTTTGTACGGAGTCGTAAACAATCATCTAACAATTTATCCAGCAGCTGATATCACCATCAACCAGCCTTGAACGCCATAGGCGGCATAAATCATTACACTAAGAACCATGGTCATCATCACGCCATTAACCGTGCTGCGACTTAAACTGACACCTAGATGATGCAAACCAGGTAAAGGTAATCCATTGGTGATGATGTGTCCTGCATAAACCAGTGAGTACATCAGGTAGAGAAGACCGTAAATAAAATGGAACAATTCTTTACTAATACCTAACCAAGGAACAATCAATACTGATGTCCCTAATATCGCCCCTATCCAATTAAGTTCCTTCATATATAACTTAGCGGCAGAAAAGCAGCTAGCTTTAGAAAATTCAATAAATTAATGAATTCAACGAGGAAAAATTTTAACCATTATAAACAAAAGCAGCCCAAGATAATGGGTGTAAATTTTGTTTAATGAACTGAAGCTGTGCGTCACGTAAGGCCGCAGCAGGTGTTGCACCTTTCGAGACGGCCTTATATAGAAATGTCATTAACTTTGATGTGGCTTTATCTGGTACCCGCCAAAGGCTCATAACAACACCTTTCGCACCAGCACGGATAAAGGCTTGATTGAGACCAGATACACCTTCACCTGCCTGAACATCACCAACACCTGTTTCACAGGCTGACAAAACAACCAACTCAGTTCCTGATAAATTGAGACTAGCCAATTTTAAACCGGTAACAATGCCTTTTGTTTTACCATTAGCTAACGATACATTTGCACCACTTAATATAATGCCAGATTTTTCGAGTGGATTTGTAATTGCCGGATCAGGAATAAAAAAGCCATGCGTCGCCAAGTGTAATATACGCGGAGAGGTTAATTTTAAAAATGCTTCCTCATTCGCTTTTGCATTAGTAAAAACTTCCGCATCAGTTAAAAGTGATGCAATAATGCTAGCTTCCTCTGCTGTAGCCGGCAGTGCTGGAATACAGTCTTGCTTAAATGTTTTCATTAATACTTCGCGCGCTGAGCGATTCGGGTGCTCGGATGCACAAGCAGTTAAGTTTTTATCTGAACCTGCATTAAAATCAGGATTTGCATAAATAGTGACAGCCGTTGGTTGTATATTTTTAGATTCAGGAAGCTGTAAACGTAGCCATTCACGAGCCGAAGGAATCGTTTGAACTGTAAATCGTTCAATTAGATATTTCCCTGTTGTTTTATCACGTAGTATATTTAACGGCAATAATGACAACAAACCATCTGGCGAAGAAATAATTTTTTGATATTTTTTGATAATATCATCAATAGGAAGAATAATTGCATCATAAAGCTGCTGCTGACTTACAATTAATTTTTTCTCGGAACCGACGAAAGGAATTTCACCATCAATAATGGAGTCGATGCGTGTTCGTAACTTACGAATTGTTTGATTAATCTTATCGCTTGCTTCTAAGCCTCCCGTCAACCTCCTGATATGCACCCTACCATTTGGTTCGATAATAAATACCATGTATTCGCTATTAAGGTATCTGGCAAAATCGATAAACACAGTATTACTATCGAGGCTTTTAATAAGCTCAGTCGTATTCAATCGCTTCTCTAATTGAAGCTCTGGAATAGTTTTAGATAAAGCAGATTGTAGCTTAGTTATTTTTATTGCTAAATTACGGCCATCAGCATCATTTGTATTAACAAACGACTGTGCTTGCTGTTTAAGAAGTGCTAACAATTCTTCAATATTTTGTTTTTCATTCTCATCATTTGTTCTGGTTCGCGCTAGTAGCAATGCATTATCTATCGCGCTAATTCCACCTTTATAACGCATCCATTGATCATATAACTGCATAATGACTTGCTGTGAAATTTCATGTCTTTTTTTACGTATTGACTCATCTTTAGCATTAGCCTGTTTTATTTCTTGTAACTGCTCATCAAGCAAGACTTGAATTTCTTGCCATGACTCTGCCTTTTTGATTGCTTCAGCATGTTTTACATTCTTTCCCCAGTACAAACTATTCTCAAAAGCATTCTTAAATAAAAACTTCTGATTCAATGACCATGCAGACTCAAGAAAATTATCTTTCAGTTCGCTAAAGTTACGCCTAAATCCAATCCGTTGTTGTTTGTTCATGTATGGCAATACACGCTGTTCGAGCTTAGAGTATGCACCCCAAATCCTACTTGCCAGAATAAAACTCTTCTGATTAGCCTCTACAGTAAAGCGGGTTAATTTCCAAAGCTGATTTAATGCGGTAATCGTCTTTAGGTGCACATCACCATATAATTCTTCATATAACTCAATTGATTTATTTGCCGCTTGTTTCGCTTTGTTTATACGTTGCTTTGTATCACCATATGAATATGCCAATTCATATGCCTGCGAAAGGCGCAAATAAAGCCCTGCCCTGTCAGCCCCCGCCTTAGGAAATACCTTTATATGTTGTTTTATTATTTTTTCGTAAAGTGGTATAGCTCGATCATATTGCGAATAAAGCGAGAGTGAATCTGCTAGTCGACTTAATGATTTTAATGCTAATGGATGCTCTGCTCCATATTGCTTGGCAATATTGTTGTAAAATGCTTCTGCTTGTTCAGGCGAACCAAGTTGTTCGATCTCAAATACATTAAGATTAAAGCCACCAAGGCTATTTAGATCGTTACCGGAAAGTAAATTTTTATTATTATCAATCGTTTTGTCTATCCACGCCAACATACGTATTGATTCGGAATTCGATTCTCCATAAGCGGATATTTGTTCAGTATATTGCCGTTTAAGATAATCGAGCACCATCGCATTATCGCCAATTAAACCGGCTAAAAAGGACAGCCTATTATAGGTAGCAATAATGGAATCTATATTACTGGGTTTATCTTGCTGCAATAATAACAATGCCTTGTCTTCTGATTTCAGCGCTTTTTGATATTTGCCGAGCTGTTGATAAACCGATGAAAGATTCTTTAAGATCTGTGCTCGTTGCAATGCACTAGTGTTGCCTGCTTTCTCTTGAAGCTTAACCAATATCTCATAGCTATTAACCGATTGTTGGTATTGACCTGATAATTGAAAAGACAATGCTAGCAAATAATTAGCCGCCACATTATCTGCTGAAAACTCACCTTTAATTCGCCTAATATCAGCTAATAATGGTTGAATAATATTTTCAGCTTTTAAAGTTTTACCGACAAGAAAGTGGGCAGTTGCCTGCCCGATTTTAGCATTAAGTAATGTTGCTTCATCAAGCTTTTCGCCATTATCTATTTTGGCAAAGCCTTTATCAAACCAAATTATTGCAGCACTGCCATTTTGTGCATTAATCGCATCAATGCCTTTTTTAAAATCATCTTTTGCAGAGGCTTGTGCATAGGCAGGAATTGAAAAAATAATAAGAGAGAATAAAACGAATAGCGATCTTACGTTAAACATATTAATCAAATTTTACGTATTATACTTTTGCACTAGAAAATAATTTAAAAAAATTATCTGTTGTTGCCGTGGCAATATTTTCGACACTATCACCTCGTAGATCAGCAATTTTTTCGGCAACATGTTTTACATAAGCGGGTTGATTGGTTTTACCTCGAAATGGCATTGGTGCTAACCACGGCGAATCCGTTTCAACTAGCATTCGATCAAGTGGCACTTTTTGAGCGACTTCTTGTAATGTTGTTGCGCTTTTAAAAGTAACAATGCCTGAAAATGAAATATAAAAACCAAGATCCATTGCTTGTTTTGCTGTTTCCCAATCTTCGGCAAAGCAATGCATTACACCACCTATTTCATTTGCCTTTTCTTCTTGTAACACTTTTATTGTATCTTGCTTCGCCTCACGAGTATGAATAATGAGTGGCTTGTTAGATTGCTTAGCCGCTTCAATATGACGACGGAAACGATCTCGCTGCCAATCTAAATCACCTTCGCTACGAAAATAATCTAAACCTGTTTCACCAATGGCGATCACCTTCTCGTTGTTAGCAAGTTTAACTAAATCATCGACACTAGGATCAACGCCCTCTTGTTCATTAGGATGCACGCCAACCGATGCAAACACTTTCGGCATGTCTTTAATAGTGTCTAGCATATTGGGGTACTGTTCTAAATTCACTGACACACAAAGCATGTGACCAATACCATTTTCATGCGCGTAGGCAACTGCGCTATTAGGATCACCGCCGAGCTTTTCGTAATCCATTAAATCGATATGACAGTGTGAATCTATTAACATGATATTGAGTCTTACTTAGAGAAACGAACCTTGTTACATCGTATGTGTGGCACGATCTGACTGAAGTGCACCGGCTAAATAAGTTTCAATCTTATTACGCGCAGCACCGTTATCTAAATCACTAAACTGCACACCAACACCCGCAGCTCGGTTACTTTGAGCGCCTTTAGGTGTGATCCAGATAATTTTACCGGCAACAGGGATCTTTTCAGTCTCATCCATCAAGGTTAATAGCATGAAGACTTCATCACCCAGTTTGTAAGCTTTATTGGTAGGAATAAATAAGCCGCCATTTTTTACAAATGGCATATACGCGGCATACAAGGCTGTTTTATCCTTGATGGTCAGGGATAAGATCCCTTGTCTTCCTGGCATTTTTGGAGCGGCCATATAGAATACCTTGTTATTTCTTGTTTATTTTAGCACTAACTTACGGAAATTATAGACGATTCTTTGGTAAAGCGGCCCAGCGAATCAATATTTCTTCTAATAACAGCTGCTGGTTCACCTGTGTGGTACCTAATAAGCGCGTTGCCTCATATAAATGCGGCAAATAAGCATGCAAACCACCAATATCGAGCTGTTTTGCTAAATTTGTCAGCCGAGACTGTTGGCTGGGGCAACTAATTGAGTTCGCTTGTCCGCCTTGTGCAAGGCGAATGATATCCATTACCCAGTTAGTTAACCATTTCACTGTACGTAAACTGTCTTTCTTTTGCCACTCAGCCGCAATTGAAATGGGATCCTTACGCCGTGACTGTAATGCTTCTAATGTTTCCAGACCAGATCCATAGCGAGATTCGATTGATTCATCATCATGATTAAATAAATCCAATGCAGCTAAAGGCGCGCCATCTGCTATTTCTAACCACTGCTGAGGATTAGTGACAGATTGTGTATTAAGCCATTGTGTCGCTGTTGCATAGTCAGGTGCAATAAAGTTAAGTCGTTGACAACGACTTCTTATGGTCGCTAACAAACGCTGTGGTGCACTGGTTAATAAAATAAGAATCGTATTGTCAGCTGGTTCTTCCAAAGTCTTTAATAAGCTATTAGCAGAAGCACGATTCATATTCTCAGCTGGTCCAATTAAAACCACTTTATAGCCATGATCAAATTGCGCACTTAAAACTGTAAAACTGGATAGGGCTCGCACTTGGTCAACCTTAATGGCTTTACCTGCCTCTTCTGGTTCAATTCGCTTAAAATCTGGATGACTACCGGCTTTTAATAATAAACAGCCACGACACTTACCACAGGCACCGCCATTTTCATCATTGTCGTGGCATAACAAACTCTCAGCAAACTGCTCTGCAAATTGGCGTTTACCTAAGCCTTCTGGACCGCTCAGTAATACCGCATGAGGTAACTTGCCTTGACGCCGACGCGATACAAGTTGTTGCCATTGTGTTGTTTGCCAAGGAAGTAAGTTCATTGAATCTATCGTTGAAGAAAATCGGTTATTGCTATCTGAATTTGTGCCTGAACGTCAGCTAAAGATTTACTGGCATCAATAACTATCATGCGTGTTGGATCTGCTTTGGCTCGCTGTAAATAGGTTTGACGAACCCGTTCAAAGAATTCATGTTTTTCTTTTTCAAAACGATCCGGTTCGCTTCGCTTTCCTGCTCTCTCGAGTCCTATTTCAACCGACACATCAAGCAATAGTGTTATATCAGGACGCAATTCACCTTGAACAAGATTTTCTAGTGTCTCAATGGGAATGGTATCAAAACCTCGACCACCACCTTGATAAGCATAGGTTGCATCGGTAAACCGATCACATAGAACCCATTTATTTGCATCCAGTGCCGGCTTAACCACTTTATCTAAATGCTCTGCTCTTGCTGCAAACATAAGTAATAATTCTGCATCACGGCTCATGCCATCATGTTTATGACCTAGAAGCAGCTCACGGACATCTTCACCTAATGACGTACCGCCGGGTTCACGGGTCATAACTATATCTTTACCGGCATCTTCCAATAACTTTTCAATAAATTCGATATTGGTCGTTTTACCAACACCTTCTATTCCTTCAATGGTAATAAAACAGCCACTCATCAAACTCTTGCCTTTATTATGTTTCATTATTTTTTATCAGTTGCTGAATAGGACGAAAATGCTTTATGACGCCCTTTCAACTGATATTTGATTACTGCATTATTATGTTGCTTCAATGTACTTGAAAATACATGACTTCCATCACCTTTAGCAACAAAATAAAGTGCCTTGCCTTTAGCTGGATGCAAAGCCGCTTCTATAGCAGCAAGCCCTGGCATCGCTATGGGCGTTGGAGGCAAGCCTTTTCGCGTGTAGGTGTTATACGGTGTGTCTTTACGCAGATCACGGCGCCGAATATTACCATCGTATTTGTCACCAATTCCGTAAATCACCGTGGGATCTGTTTGTAACTTCATGCCTTTTCGTAATCGTCGCACAAAAACGCCAGCGATTTGCTGTCTTTCATCGCCTCTCCCTGTTTCTTTTTCAATAATCGACGCCATAATCAATGCTTCATAGGCTGTTTTGTAGGGTAGATTTTTCTCACGCTCTTTCCACGCTTTCGCCAGATTCTTTTTCATCGCATTATATGCTCGTAGTAAAACGTTTACATCTGATTCGCCACGCACGAAATAATACGTATCGGGAAATAGCCAACCTTCTGCATGCAAGTCTGACTGCTGGCCTAATTTATCCATTAACTGTGCTGCAGAAACAGTACCAATTAAATGCTTTAGGTTTTTATTCTTCTCAATAGCATTTAATACTTGAGCAACATTCCAGCCTTCGATAATCGTAAAGCTATACTGGCGAACTTTGCCAGCAACTAATAAATTAAGTAACTGCTTGGGTGTAACACCACTTTTAATTACATATTCACCCGCATGAATACTTTTTGCTTGACCGTTATAACGTGCAGTCCATGCTAAATAGTGAGGGTGATTAATGATATTTTTTTTTGCCAATTCATTAGCAATGGATATGATTGAACGACCCGACTTAACGTCTAAGTGGATCGATTTATCAGTGGCGATATTAATCGGTGTATTTATAAATTGATTGTAATCGTATACAAAGTATCCAATTACTATGATTAATAGCATCGATATTGCTGATAGCAGCGTTTTTATTTTCATATGAGTCCATTCATAATTTGTGCAGTGATATCACCAACTACTTTGTAGTGTTTATCTAATAACTGCCGTACTGGCCAAATCCTAATAATACTATTGCAAACAAACACCTCATCAGCTGACAATACATCATTCAACGCTAAATTCCGTTCACTCATTGGAATACCAAGGATATTTGCTTGTCTCATTATATGTGAGCGCATAATGCCTGCCACACCACAGTTCACAATTTCTGGTGTTACTAATTCATTATTAATAACTACAAAGACATTACTCATTGTGCCTTCAATAACATTGCCCTGATTATCACACATTAAGCCTTCGCTAATATCTGGGTTGTTCCACTCATTTCTGGCTATAACCTGTTCCAATCGATTTAGGTGTTTTATTCCTGCTAACGCTGGCTGATGAGACAACTGGGTGTCACATAGGTGCAACTGAATTCCTAAGCTGCTATTAATTGTTGGGTAATTTGGCCATGGGTGAATTGTTAAGATACGCGTTGGTGAAACTAAGTCTGGTGCAAGATAACCTCGCCCACCACTGCCGCGTGTTATTATTATTTTTAAAATAGCTTGCTGTTTACCATCTATGATCTGCTGCGCTTCAACCAGTAATTTCTGTACATCTGGGCTGGGGAGCTTAATTTGTTTACAACCAGCTGAAAGACGCTCCATATGCTCGACCCAGTGTTCACACTGTCCCTCTATTACCGCAATAGTTTCAAATACACCATCACCATACTGCAGTCCTCTATCACTAACTGCAATCTCTTCACTGACAATACCATTTACTAAGGCATTCATAAGCTTTCACCAGCACCTAAAGCATTCAGTAAACCTTTTGCTTTAGATCGTGTTTCTTGTAATTCATTTACTGCAATAGAGTCTGCAACAATCCCTGCACCCGCACGTAAAGTCAGTTCATCCCCTTTTCTTGTCATGGTACGAATTAAAATATTCAGATCCATGTCGCCATTATGATTTAAGTAACCCATAGAACCAGTGTAAGCACCTCTAGGTGCCTTTTCCAGTTCAGCAATGATTTCCATACAGCGGATCTTCGGACAGCCCGTAATTGTACCTCCAGGAAATACCGCTTTAATCACCTCACCAGGTGTAACATCCTTACGAAGCCGACCACGTACATTAGAAACAATGTGATGAACATGTGTGTAAGATTCCAATACCATTAGCTCATTCACTTCAATGCTACCTGCGGTGCAAACTCTGCCTAAGTCATTACGCTCAAGATCAATTAGCATAATGTGTTCAGCACGCTCTTTAGGGTGTGCGAGTAATTCAGTTGATAAGGCTTGATCCGCATCTAACTCACTACCTCGTGGGCGTGTACCTGCAATAGGACGTGTTTCAATACAGTTCTGATGCACACTCACTAAACGCTCAGGAGACGAACTAATAATTGTTTTACCCGTATAGTTAGCGATACCGGCAAAAGGAGACGGGTTATTTTGTCTTAAAGATTCATAGATCTGATAGTCGCTAATAGACTCTGATAACTTAACCGACCACTGTCTTGATAAGTTAACTTGAAATACATCACCCTCGATAATATAACCACGAATTTTTTCTACCGCATCAAGATACTCTTGTTCTGCTTGTTCTTTTATTTGTTGAATTAACGGTGCATTGGGGACTTTAGTGTTTTTATTTATGTCTGCAATATCTTTATGCATCGTTTGCAAATGTTCTGCTGAAGGATCTTCACTAACAACCCAACAACGTTGAGTAACATGATCTCGAATAACCGCAGCAGGGATACGTACTGCGTAAGCGGTTACATTCTCGTTATCACTTACAGGTAACTGCAAGACCGGCTCGATTTGCTCTGCTAATTCATAGCCAAGATAAATAAACCAACCACCCTGAAATGGCAGTTCTAACTTTTGTTTAACATTATTATTTTTCCAACAACGATCTAAGTTGTCTAAAAAATCATTGCCGGATAACTTTAATTCCGACGATGAAAGCTCACCATTATCATTAAGAACAAGAGATGCTTGAGGAAAAGCGAATAAGATATCGTAGCGCGCTTCAGTGCTGCCTTGAGCGACACTTTCTAAAAGGAAGGGATAGCGTTGCGAATTATCAGCATGCAGTAATGCCAGATCAGGAAAACCCTGTGCCAGTTCAACACCAGCATCATTAAGATGTAGTGATGTCATCAAAGTGCCTGTTGTTTCAACGCAGACACTGGGGATGATCACTCAGGTTTGCGAAAAACCACGGTACCATTGGTACCACCAAAGCCGAATGAATTAGACACAGCAACATCAATTTTCATTTCGCGCGCGGTATTAGGCACAAAGTCTAAATCACATTCAGGATCTTGATTAAAAATATTAATCGTTGGCGGTGCAACTTGATCGCGAATTGCTAGCGCAGTAAAGACAGCTTCAATACCACCAGCAGCACCTAATAAATGACCCGTCATTGATTTAGTTGAGCTTACAGCTGTTTTGTAAACATGATCACCTAAGGCTTTTTTCATCGCCATCGTTTCTGCTACATCACCTGCAGGTGTCGATGTGCCATGTGCATTTACATAATCAACTTGATCGGCATTCACACCACCATCTTTCAATGCATTGACCATACAACGTGCAGCACCTTCACCACCAACAGATGGCGATGTCATGTGGTAGGCATCACCACTCATACCAAAACCAACCAGCTCACAATAAATTTCTGCACCACGGGCTTTCGCATGTTCGTATTCTTCGAGAACCATCACACCTGCGCCATCACCAAGAACAAAACCATCACGATCTTTATCCCAAGGACGACTAGCTATTTCAGGATCATCATTACGTGTTGAGAGTGCACGTGCAGCCGCGAAACCGCCTAAACCAGTTGGTGACGTTGCCATCTCTGAACCACCGGCAATCATCACATCCGCATCACCATAAATAATCATACGTCCTGCATCACCGATACTATGCGTACCCGTTGTACAAGCAGTAACGATAGCTATATTAGGTCCTTTCAAACCATGCATGATCGAGAAGTTACCCGAGGTCATGTTGATAATGTTACTCGGTACAAAGAAAGGTGAAATTTTACGTGGCCCTTTATCGATAAATGTTTGGTAGCCTTTTTCAATACCACCAACACCACCAATACCTGAACCAATGGAAACACCAATACGTTCTGCATTTTCCTCTGTCACTTCAAGACCGGAATCTGTTAGTGCCTGACAACCTGCCGCAATACCGTAATGAATAAACGGTTCCATACGACGAGCATCTTTCTTGGAAATGTATTCAGTGATATCAAAATCACGAATAGAACCACCGAAACGAGTAGAAAATTCTGACACGTCAAAATGCGTCAACGGTTTTATACCACTCTTGCCAGCAAGAATGTTATCCCAAGAATCTTTTACATTAAGTCCGACTGGCGTTACTAAGCCCAGACCGGTAACAACGACACGTCTTGTCACTGTTATGCTCCCGTTAAGTTCAGCAGAAAAACGAATGGCCGCCTGCCACAGAGTGTGGAAGCGGCCACCAATTTGATTTCAAACAGTAAAAATTAACCAGCGTTGGCAACGACGAAGTCGATAGCCTGTTGTACTGTGGTAATTTTTTCTGCTTGGTCGTCAGGGATCTCAGTTTCGAATTCTTCTTCAAGAGCCATTACTAACTCAACTGTGTCGAGTGAGTCGGCGCCGAGATCGTCTACGAACGAGGCTGCATTAGTTACTTCTTCTTCTTTTACACCAAGCTGTTCAATAACAATCTTCTTGACGCGTTCTTCGATATTACTCATGACTATATAGTCCTCCAGAATTAATCAGCATTGTCCTGCTGCGAGCGTATTGTATTGAAAACCGGACAAACATGCCAGAATTCATAAACAATTGATTTATATAAAATTATTAAGCCGTTATGGCATTAGTCCATGACCATGCCGCCATTTACGTTGATAGTTTCACCTGTTATGTAGGATGCAGCCGGCGATGCAAGGTAGGCAACCGCGCTGGCAATCTCTTCAGGATTACCCAAACGACCCAGTGGAATTTGACCTAGAAGTTTGTTTTTAACCTCTTCTGGCAGATCGTGTGTCATATCAGTCGCGATGAAACCGGGTGCAACCACGTTAACCGTGATGCCACGAGAACCTACTTCACGTGCTAATGACTTGGAAAAACCAATCAAACCCGCTTTTGCTGCCGCGTAGTTTGTTTGACCTGCGTTACCACTAATACCAACAACGGATGCAATGCTAATAATGCGACCTTTACGTGCTTTCATCATTGAGCGCAACATTGCTTTGGATAATCGGTAAATTGAAGTCAGGTTAGTATCGATGATATCGTTCCATTCATCGTCTTTCATGCGCATTAATAAATTATCGCGCGTAATGCCAGCGTTGTTAACTAACACACTGATCGCGCCGTGTTCATCCGCAATCGCTTTTAATACGTCGGCAACAGAATCGGCATCAGTTACGTTCAATGCCATACCATTACCTTTAATGCCTGCTTCTTTCATATAAGCGCTGATTGCTTCGGCACCTTTATCAGAGGTGGCCGTACCAATAACAGTAGCACCCTGTTCACCTAATGCCATCGCAATACATTTACCAATGCCGCGACTTGCACCAGTGACTAACGCTATTTCACCTTGCATAGACATCATCAATTCTCCTTTACTTAACCGCTTCCAGTGCTGCATTCAATGATGCATCATCGAATAAAGGATAGGCTGGAAACGCTTTGTTAATTCGTTTATTTAATCCGGCTAATACTTTGCCTGGCCCACACTCAACGACAACATCAATACCATCGTTGGATAAGCGATTAATTATTTCTACCCAACGAACTGGGTTAGATAATTGTTTTACTAATGCTTGTTTTATTTGTGTTGCATCATTCGGTGTCGCAACATCAACATTATTAATTACTGCAACGTTAGGTGCCGTAATTTCAATTGCAGCTAGACGTTCTTGTAACTTTTCTGCTGCAGGTAACATCAGTGAACAGTGCGATGGTACACTGACAGGTAAAACAATGGCACGTTTAGCACCGCGTTCTTTTGCCAATACCGTTGCACGTTCAACAGCCGTTGCATTACCAGCAATAACAACTTGTCCTGGTGAATTAAAATTCACAGCAGACAACACCTCTCCTTCAGCCGCATCCGCACAAACACTGATTACAGCATCATCATCCATACCTAATACAGCTGCCATTGCACCTTCACCGGCAGCAACCGCTTCTTGCATAAAACGTCCACGATCGGCAACCAAACTTGCCGCATTAGTTAATGACATCGCATCACTACAAACCAGCGCCGTGTATTCACCTAAGCTGTGACCTGCCATCATAGTTGGCATATCACTCGCCTTTTGTTGCCAAACACGCCAACAGGCAACACCGGCCGTTAACATGGCAGGTTGTGTTCGATCAGTTTGGTTTAAATCTTCAGCAGGCCCTTCTTGTACCAGTTTCCATAAATCATAACCAAGTGCGTCAGAAGCTTCTTTGAATGTATCGGTAACAATAGAATGATTTTGCGCCAGTTCAGCAAGCATGCCAACTGACTGTGAACCTTGACCAGGAAAAATAAATGCGAAAGACATGTGAATATACCGTAATTTAAATTAATACTTAATAAGTGCTGAGCCCCAGGTGAAACCGCCACCAAAAGCTTCGAGCAAGATTGTATCGCCACGCTTAATTCTACCGTCACGTACCGCGGTATCAAGTGCTAATGGTACCGACGCCGCAGATGTGTTGCCATGCTTATCTACTGTAACAACAACATGATCTGTATTCATTTGTAATTTTTTCGCGGTCGCATTAATAATGCGGATATTAGCTTGATGTGGCACCAACCAATCGATATCTGTTTTTTGCAAGTCATTGGCAGCTAAGGTTTCATCAACTATTCTACCTAAGGTGTTGACAGCCATTTTAAAAACTTCATTACCTTTCATACGAACATAGGCAGTGCCATTTTCAATTTTACTGTAATCAGATGACACGCCGCCATCAACCGTTAGTAAATCTTCGTATTGACCGTCTGCATGCAAATGCGTTGACATAATTCCAGGTTCATCGCTGGCTTCCAAAATAGCCGCGCCCGCACCATCACCAAATAAAATACAGGTACCGCGATCAGTCCAGTCAGTAATGCGTGACATGGTTTCTGCGCCAATGACTAACGCGCATTTATTAGAACCTGATTTAATAAATTTATCAGCTATACCAAGTGCGTAAACGAAACCAGTACACACTGCTTGCACATCAAATGCCGCACAGCCTTTAATACCTAAGCGTTGTTGCAAAAGGCAAGCGGTACTAGGAAAAACCCGATCAGGTGTGGTTGTGGCAATAATAATTAAATCGATATCATCTGCGGTTATAGCGGCGTGTTCCATTGCAGCACGTGCTGCATGTTCAGCAAGATCACAGGTTGTTTCATTTTCTGCGGCAATATGACGTTCTTTAATACCCGTGCGATCAAAGATCCAGTCATCGGTGGTATCAACCATCTTTTCCAAATCTTTATTGGTTAAGACTTTTTCAGGCAAGTAACTGCCGGTGCCTTTAATTCGTGAATACATTATGACTCTTCTCGTTGGTTAACCAGTAGCGCTTCCAGCTGCTCACTGATTCGTTCAGGTACGCGATTTTCAATTTCAATCAACGCTTGATTGATGGCTGTTTTAAATGCCAACACATCCGCACCACCATGACTCTTAATCGCAATACCTTGCAGACCAAGCAAACTCGCGCCGTTGTAACGACGAGGATCAATGCTTTTACGAAAACTATTTAAAACTGGCATCGCAATCAAAGCGACCATTTTAGTAAATATATTTCGAGTGAAAGCTTGTTTAATCTTAAATGAAATCATCTTGGCAACGCCTTCACTGGACTTCAGTGCAATATTGCCGTTAAAACCATCACAAACAACCACGTTGGCTTTACCTTGATAGACACCATCACCCTCAACATAACCGACATAATTTAATTGGCTGTCGGAAAGAAGTCGTGAGGCTTCTTTAATAATTTCGTTACCTTTAATTTCTTCTTCACCAATATTTAACAAAGCAACCGAAGGCGTTTCAATATTATTTACTGCTGACGCAAGCACCGAACCCATAACAGCAAATTCAAATAAGTTATCCGCCGTGCTATCGACGTTGGCACCCATATCAAGCATGTGACAAAAACCTGGGATAGTAGGAAGCAATCCACAAATGGCAGGACGATCAATACCCGGTAACATTTTTAAAACAAAGCGAGCCGTCGCCATCAAGGCACCGGTGTTGCCTGCACTAACACAAGCACCCGCACGACCTTCTTTCACCAAGTTAATGGCGACACGCATAGAGGAATCTTTTTTGAAGCGCATTGCTTGAGCTGGTTTATCATCCATCTCAACAATCTGAGAAGCATGTTGTACTTGCATACGGTCAGCGTTGGGGTATGTGTGTTTGGCTAATTCATCGCGAATTTTATCCTGATCACCGACCAGAATAAGTGCGAGGTTTGGATGTTCTGCTAAAGAGGCAATCGCAGCAGGAACGGTAACGACGAGACCATGATCGCCGCCCATCGCATCAAGTGAAACTGTCAGTAAGCTGCCCATCTTATTATTTTGCTACCTTATGTTACCTAGGGCGCATAAATACGCAACACGGCATAAGCCGTGTTGCGTTTTATAATGATAATGCTGTCGATTTTTTGATAAACCGACACGACTAAAGCAATTCTTTAGTCGTCTTTACCAGGAACAACTTTACGACCACGGTAGTAACCATCTGCGGTTACATTGTGGCGGCGATGTGTTTCACCGGTTGTTGAATCAACTGAAAGAGTCGGTCCACTTAATGAATCATGTGAACGACGCATTCCACGTCTTGCTGGTGTTACTTTATTCTTTTGTACTGCCATGGCCGATTACTCCTACCGTCAATGCTAACCTAAAAATTATTTACGCTTTAAATCCGCTAATACTGCAAACGGATTCTTCTTTTGTTTTGATTCGCTATGCGTTTCAGTAAGCTTTTCGCTTTGTGGAACACTTTCGTTATGCGAATCGCTAAAATCTGTTGAGTTACAATCTTCCGTTTCATGCTTAGGCACAATCGGTAAACTCAGTAATAGCTCATCTTCTACCAACTCAGCAACAGATACTAAATCATCATTAAGTAACAATGGTTCGTATTCTTCACCAAGGCGTTCAATTTCTGCTTCAGACTCAATCATTGCCAGTTTGAATGTTGTATCAACTGGCATTGATAATGTCTGCATACAACGCTGGCAACAAAGAGACAAAGAGCAACTTAAGTGCCCTTTCATCCACGCGATACCACTACTATCAACATCGAACTCAAGTTCAACATCAATATCGCCTGTTACATCCTCTAGGGATTCCGCAAGCCTAGGCATTCGCGACAAGGGCAAACGCCCTTGCATCAGTCGTTGACTGCGCGCCAGCCTCAGCGGTTCGATATGCTCTGGAAGCCGGTCTTTCATAAGGCGCGCATAATATAGCGCAAGCTGCTGGCTGTCAAAGGAAAAATCCCTAAAATGCGGTCTGTTTCATCATCTTAGCATCTAATCGACTTGCTTTAATAAGCTGATTCCCTTTCAATGTGTCAGCTAGCGTAAAAACTGGCCTTAAAGGTCAAAAATAAACAAGCGGTAGGGAGATAAAGCTTGATAAGAAAAGTCCTTATTGCCAATCGTGGTGAAATCGCGGTTCGCATTGTACGTGCTTGTGCTGAAATGGGTATTAAATCAGTGGCTATCTATGCTGATCCTGACCGTCATGGTCTGCACGTTAAAAAGGCTGATGAAGCCTATAACATCGGCCCTGATAGCATTTCGGGCTATCTCAACGCACATCGTATCGTTAATTTAGCCGTTGCCACCGGCTGTGATGCCCTGCACCCAGGTTATGGTTTTCTATCTGAAAATCCAGAACTTGCAGAAATTTGTTCACGTCGCGGTATACGTTTTATTGGTCCCTCTGCCGAAGTTATTCATAAGATGGGGGTTAAAACTGAAGCCCGCCGTTTAATGATTGAGGCAG